>CALBXO010000578.1 GCA_937890335.1 uncultured Pseudomonadota bacterium
AGATCGGGACGACGCCGGTGGCGACGAGTCAAACCTCAAGCTGTCCGACGACCGGGCCAAGGCCGTCCGCACGTACCTCAACAGCAAGGGCATCGACAAAGACCGCCTTATCCCCAAGGGCTATGGCGAGACCACGCCCGCGGTGAAATACAAGGGCCTCAAGGGCGGCAAGCTCAAGAAGGCCCGCGAGGAGAACCGACGCGTTCAATTCGTGATCGTGAAGTAGCCTGGTGACCCGCCCCCTTCGGCTGGTGGTGACCACGAGCCGGAAACCCACCAGCGCCCAGCTCGAGCGCGTCGACACCCTGACGCGCAGGCTCGGCGGCGTGGCGCGCAGGCGCGACCGCGCGGTGGATGTGCTTGTCAGCGACGAGTCTGCGGACGGCGCCTATCTCATCTTGCGTACGCACGAAGAAGTGAGAGTTGCCGCCGGATCCACGCACATCCACCCCGGCATGATCTACCTCAAGCAGAAGAACGGGCGAGGCCACCCGCTGCTGCGGGCTGTAGCGCCCCACGGCGGCGCCCCCGTTCGAGCGCTCGTCGACTGCACCCTGGGCGCCGCGAGCGACGCCATCCACCTCGCCCATATTCTGCCGGACCTCACGATCACGGGCGCCGAGTCGTCCCCCGTCCTTTACGCCCTCCTCGAGGAAGGACTGCCCCGACTCGCCGGTGAGTCCGGCCGGATGTGGGCCAGCGCGGCAGCACGAATCGACGCCCGCCACATCGACGCCCGACAGCTGTTGGCGGCCATGCCACCCGACAGCGTGGACGTGGTTTTCCTGGACCCCATGTTCCGGCGAGCGGGCAAGGGCAGCGGAGGGTTCTCGGTGGTCCAGGCGCTCGCAAACCACGAACCCGTGGACGACGCCTGGCTCGCCGACGCCCACCGGGTCGCCCGGCGCCGCGTCGTGCTGAAGATCGACGGCGCGCAGCCCGTGCCCTTCACCGCGCCGCCATCACCGGGCTGGAACCGCCGCGTCCGCGGGGGCGCCGTGGACTACCTGGTCTGCGAGAGGGAGCTGCCCCACCCGGAGTGGGACACGCCGACCCTGTGACGATTCGCCACAGGACCTGTGCCGGGGCGCCCGGTTACTGGCAGACGGGCAGCGGCTCGCATTGACCAGCGTCACTGCAATACCCGCTCTTGCATTCGTCGTCCCAGAACTCGCACGCCTCGCCGTCGTCCTTCGGACCGGAACATACCGGGGTGTCTGTAGTGTAGTCGCAGAACAGACCACTGCTGCACGTGCTGTCCTCGCAGGACTCACCCTCGCCTGCAGCGAACAGGCCAGACGCCCTGTCGACGCATTTGCGGGTCTCCTCATCGCAGGCGAGCTCGAGCAGGGTGTTGCAGAACCGCAGATCGTCCAGCTCCGGGGTACAGTCATCGCCTGCCCGGTTGAGCACGGTAACGCCCCTGCACTGACCCTGTACGCAGAACCCATCGCCCTCGCACAACGCTCGCTCGTCCGGGCAGGCCTCGCCGACGGGGACCGGCCCGCTGCACATGCCACCGTCGCACCAGAGCCCGCCGGCGCACAGCCGGACCGTATCGTCCTCGATGTCGTCGTCTGTACACGGTTGGCCGGCTCCGACTCCGCGGACGTACGCAACGTCACGACAAATGTCCTCAGCACCGCAGAAACCCTCAGCGTCGCCATTGCGCGCGCACTCGAAGGACTCCGCGCACGATTCGCCGGTCCCCGGCAGCGGCGTGCACGCCCATTCGCACCGGTCCGCCGGCATGGTGTCGCACCACAATCCGATGCCGCAGTGCGCGTCCTGGATACAATTCTCGCCCTGGGCGGCTTGGCCGACAAAGGTCTCGTCGCACGCCCGGAGGGCGCCGTCGTCGATGGAGCACTGATCCCGGAACCCGTTCAGGCATTCCCGGGCCTTGGCCCCGTCGTAGACAATCTTGCCAGCCGCCACATCGTCCTCCAGACCCGACTCGTCGATCAGATCGCGAAAGATGCCCTCGCAATCGCCGCCGTTTCGAGCCATGAGGCCGATGAGGGCGAGGTCGCCGCCCGACGGAGGGCATCGCTCGAGGATGTCGCAATAGACCCGCGCGTACTCGTCGCTGAGTCGCTCGAGCGGAATGGCTCCTCCCGAGGAGTCTGTGTACTCCGAATCTGGACAACCACCGAGCAAGAGGGCGAAGGGTAACAGGACGAGGATCAGCTTTCTCACGGTGTGGACTCCTTTGGTTTGTTCCCCCGGCGTCGCCAGAAGCAGAGCGCGTGCCAACAGCAGCTACTGCGAAATGAGCTTGACACTTGTTCAGACTTTGATTATCCCAATCGGCGGAGGTGACCATGGCACACCAGATCGAAACGGTGGCGCTGCACGAGGCGACCCAGGAGCGGTACCTGAACTACGCGCTGAGCGTAATCACGAGCCGCGCCCTGCCCGACGTGCGTGACGGCCTCAAGCCCGTCCAGCGGCGCATCCTCTACGCAATGTTCCAGAACCTGCGCCTCACGCACGACGCCAAGCACCGCAAGTCGGCTGCCGTCGTCGGTGAAGTGATGGCCAAGTACCACCCCCACGGCGACCAGGCGATCTACGACGCCATGGTTCGCATGGCGCAGTCGTTCTCGCTGCGCTACCCGCTGGTGGATGGGCAGGGCAATTTTGGTTCCCTGGACGGGGACCCCGCCGCGGCCATGCGGTACACCGAGGCCCGCCTGCGGCAGATCAGCGAGGAGCTGATCTCGGAGATCCGCAAAGAGACGGTGGACTTCCGGCCCAACTACGACGGCCAGTTCTTTGAGCCGAGCGTGCTGCCATCCCAGCTGCCCAACCTGCTGCTCAACGGCGCAATGGGCATCGCCGTCGGCATGGCGACCAACATCCCGCCTCACAACCTGCGGGAGGTGGTCAGGGCGTGCATCCGTCTGATCGACAACCCCGATCTGACCGTGCCCGAGCTCGTCCGCACGGTGAAGGGCCCGGACTTCCCGACGGGCGGCAAGATCCTCAACACGCCGGAAGAGATCGTCGAGATCTATGAGACCGGCAGCGGCCCCATCCACACCGCTGGTGAGTGGGAGATCGAGAAGGACGGCCGCACCCGGTACCTGGTGGTCACGAGCATCCCGTTCGTCGTCAACAAGGCGACCCTGATCGAGAAGATCGCGGACCATATCCGAGCAGGAAAGGTGCCGCAGCTCGTGGACGTGCGCGACGAGTCCACCGACGACGTACGCATCGTCCTGGAGCTGTCCAGCCGGGGCAACGCCCAGGCGGCGATGGCGTACCTCTACAAGAATACGCCGCTGCAGACGCGCTTCCACGTCAACCTGACCTGCCTGGTCCCGGATCCGGAGACGGGCGTGGGCGCGCCGGCGCGGATGTCCCTCAAGGAGATCCTGCAAGCATTCGTCGAGTTTCGGTTTGAGGTCGTCACCAAACGGCTCACCTACGACCTCAACCAGGTCCTCAAGCGCATCCATCTGCTCGAGGCCTTCGAGAAGATCTTCAACGACCTGGACGAGGCGCTGGCGATCATTCGCGCCTCCGACGGAAAGAAGGACGCGGCTGTCAAATTGATGGCCCGGTTCGAGCTCGACGAGGAGCAGGCGGACGCGGTCCTGGAGACGCGGCTGTACAAGCTGTCGCGGCTGGAGATCGAGTCCATCCAGGCGGAGCTGGCCGAGAAGCGTGCAGAAGCCGCTCGCCTACAGGCCCTCCTGGACAGCGATCAAGCGCGCTGGGACATCGTCAAAGACGAGCTCGCCGCCCTCAACAAGAAGTATGGAGACAAGCGCCGCACCGCGGTGGACGGGCCGGAGGAAGAACTCGAGTACAACGCGGAGGACTACATCATCCGCGAGAACACGGTCGTGATCATCACCCGTGCAGGTTGGCTCAAGCGGCAACGCTCCTACTCCGACGTCTCCACCATCCGCGTGCGAGAGAACGACGGGGTCGGCTGGATCTTCAGCACCAAGACGCATGAGACGGTCACGTTCATGACCGACAGGGGCAAGGCGTACACCATGCTCGCCGACGAGGTCCCTCAGACCACGGGCTACGGCGACCCGGTGACCGCCTACTTCGATTTTGAGGATGGCGAGCGGATCGTCGGTGCCATGTGCTCCGACGGGAGGTGCTGGCCGGACATCGTCGAGCGCGCCGGCGCGGTCGAGGAGGACCACGACGAGGAGGACGACGGGGAGGTGGGCGACGACGACGGCGCCACGGAGCCGCCGCTCCAGATGGTCGCGATCACGCGCTCAGGGTACGGAGTCCGGGTGAGTCCCGAGACCTTTCAGCCCGTCTCCAACAAGGCCGGACGGTACTACGTTCGCCTGGCCGACAAATGCGATGACGGCAGCCGCGACGGAGTTGTCGGCGTCTTCCCCACCAACCTCACCGAGAACGTCTGCCTTGTGACCCACGCCGGCCGCGCCATCATCTTCCGCGTCACGGACCTGCGACACTCCCGGGGACGAAGCCGCGGTGTGCGGGCCATCAAGCTCGAAAAGACCGACACCGTGTTGGCGTTCTGCCTGGCCATCAAGAAGCGCGACGGGCTCGAGGTGGAGACCAACCGCGGTCGTCAGGAGATCGTCCGCACGACCAAATACGCCGTCACCAAGCGGGGCGGGAAAGGCCGCGCGATTCTGCTGCGCGGTTTCATCGCCAAGGTCGTGCTCCCCACCATCGAGTTCCACAAAGAGGATGAGGACGAGCTGCTCGAAGAAGAGGAGGAGCCACGCTCTGGTCCGCTGTCCGAGCCGTCGGGCAACGAGCAGGGGCCTCCGTCGCTGGACCAGATGAAGCTGTTCAACGACGATGACGCCTCAGAAGACGAAGGCGAGGACGAGGAGGGCGACGAGCCCTTGGAGGACGACGAGGTTTCCTCGTAGAGTAACCCGTACCCGAGCGAACCAGCGACCAGGCACCATGGAAGGGCAGCAGTACACCGGTAGTAACATCCAGGTCCTCGACGGACTGACCCACGTGCGCACGCGCCCCGGCATGTACATCGGCGATACGTCGACCGTCGGGCTGCACCATCTCCTCTGGGAGATCGTCGACAACGCCGTGGACGAGGCCATGAATGGCTACGCCTCGACGATCGAAGTGACCCTGCACGAGGACGGCCAGAGCGCCAGCGTCTCCGACAATGGCCGCGGAATCCCCGTGGACATGCACCCCACGGAGAAACGCTCCACGCTCGAGGTCATCTTCACCACTCTCTACTCGGGCGGGAAGTTCGACCAGAGCAGCTACCTGCAGAGCGGCGGGTTGCACGGTGTGGGCGCCAGCGTGGTCAACGCTCTGAGCACCAAGCTTGTCGCCACGGTCAAACGGGCCGACGGCGCCTGGAGCCAGGAGTACTCCCGCGGACAGCCCGTTGCCCCGGTGGCGCCGATCGAGAACGGCCGTGGCACCGGCACAACCGTCTTCTTCCGACCCGATGAAGACATCTTCGAACACACAAATTTTGATCCCGCTCTCATCGCGGAGCGGCTCGAGATCAAAACGTACCTGCTCAAAGGCCTCCGGATCGTGTTCCGCGATCGTGTGAACGACGCCTACCACGAGTTCAAACACGAGGGTGGTCTGATCGACTACCTCGAGGACATCCAAAAGCAGAACAAGTACAACCCGATCCAGGAGAAGGCGTTTCACCTCGAGCACATCAACGGGACGCGCGTCGAGATCGCTCTCCAGTGGACCGACCACAACAAGGACCACCTGCTCACCTTCGTGAACAGCATCCCCACACGGGACGGGGGCACCCACGAGCAGGGCTTCCGCGACGGCGTGGTCAAGGCCGTCCGATCCTACATCGACACGCACGACCTCACGCCGCGCGGCATCAAGCTGACCACGGACGACATCCGGGAGGGGCTCGTCGGACTCGTCAGCGTCTTCATGTCCGAGCCGCAGTTTCAGGGGCAGACCAAGGGACGCCTGAACACACCGGAGATCCGCACCCTCGTCGGCGGCACCCTGCGCACCGAGCTCGAGCAATACCTCAACAGCAACACGAACATCGGCCACGGCATCGCCGACCGCATCATCCAGGCCGCCCGCGCACGCAAGGCCTCCTACGAGGCCATCCGCAAGGTCAAGCGCAAGACACCCGTGTCGCGCCGGCTGAACCTGCCCGGAAAGCTGGCCGACTGCTCCAGCAGTGACCCCGAGGAGTGTGAGCTGTTCATCGTTGAGGGTGACTCCGCCGGTGGCTCGGCCAAACAGGGTCGCGACCGACAGGTGCAGGCGATCCTCCCGCTGCGCGGCAAGGTGCTCAACGCCCACCAGGCCACCGCGCCCAAGGTCATGCAGAACCGGGAGCTCCAGGACGTCGTCTCCGCCCTCGGCTGCGGCATCGGGGACGCACTGGACCCGAGCAAGCTGCGGTACGCAAAGATCATCTTGCTGATGGATGCAGACAGCGACGGGCACCACATCACCACATTGCTGCTCACATTCTTCTACCGATACCTGCGCCCACTCATCGATGGCGGCTTCGTCTACATCGCCCAACCACCGCTCTACCGCGTCAATCACGCCAAGAAGACCTGGTGGGCGCTGACGGACCGCGACAAGGACCGGATTGTGGCGCAGATCAAGCGCAAGACGCCCAACGCCAAGGTCGACATCCAGCGCTTCAAGGGACTGGGCGAGATGATGCCCAAGACCCTGTACGAGACCACATTGGATCCAGACACACGAAGGCTGTTGCGGGTCGAGATTCCGGAAGGTCAGCGGATCAAAACCGATCGGGTGATCGACGATCTGATGGGACGCGACGTGGTGGCGCGGTACAACTTCATCGTGGACAACGCCGCCCAGGTCGACGACCTGGACGTGTAGCCCCGCGGCCGAAAAGGTCGCGCGTCAGGCTCCCGACGCGGCCCACTACGCTACTACCCGCTAAAACTCGTCGATCAAGCTGTGGACGATCAACTCCGACAGCTGCTCCGCGAAGACATCTTCGTTCTGAACAGAGTCATAGGGCTGCCACTGCCCAGTCGTCGGCTCGGCCGGCACGGGGGCCGGCGTCGACGACTCCACCATCTCGAAGAGATCGGGCAGGTCGTCCTCAACTACTTGCAGGTCGTCGCGCTCGTCGTGCGAGGCTGTGCTCAACAACGGTCTCATAGCCCACTCTTGCGATCGATCGCTCTCCAACGCAACCATGAACGCATGTGCCGGGAATGCCCAGCACCTACCCAAACCTACCTACAGCATCGACAAATTCACACGGGAACATGAGCGGACCAGTGCCCCGCGCGCTTGTGACCCAAGCCCCGTCCGGTCTACGCTGATCGTGGTGAAACTGAGTATCTGGACAGCTTGTCTCGCGGTCGTCGTCGTGTTGGTTCCAGCCAGCGCCCGCGCCGAAGGGCCGGTCATCACCGACCGCGTCGGCGACCCGTTGCCGGAAGGCGCCGTGGTTCGGTTTGGGACGCTGCGTTTCCGTACGCCTCGTCGGACCGCGTCTCTGGCGGTCAGCTCGGACGGATCCATGCTGGCCAACGGCACCGTCGAGGGTGTCGTCGAGATCTGGAACCTGAAGACAGGTCGCATCGTCCACCAGCTCCAACCTCCCATTCCCGAGGAGGTCGACGAAGAGGCCGAAGGCGAGCCGGCTGGGCCAGAACCCATCGTGGACCTGGCGTTCGCTCCCGACGGCAAGCGCATTGCAGTCGCGGTCGACAAGCGCGCGGTGGTCTGGACACTCGACCCGTTGGAACCACAGACCCCGCTCGTCGCCAAGAGCAGCATTCTCGCGGTGGCGTGGGGGCCGCGTGGACGGGTGCTTCTCGCGGCGGGCGCCGACAAAGAGACCTACGTTTGGGACCCGGAGGCCGGCGAGATCTCGCTGCGCCTGCAAGGCCACACAGCAGACATCACGGACCTGACCCTGGCGGCCAAGGGCAAGCTGCTCGTCTCGGTCGGTCGCGACGGCGCGGTGCTCAGTTACGGCGCCGGGTCGTGGGCCGAGGCCAAACTGAACCTGCCCGCCGCGCACGGTGGCTCTGGCATCGAGTCGGTCGCCGCCTCTCCCGACGGCAAGCTGCTCGCCACGGGCGCTGGCGATGGCAAGGTCATTCTCTGGGACGTACGGCGGCGCAAGGCGACTCGCACCATCGAGGTGTCCGCTGCACCCATCGACCACGTGGTGTTCGGCCCCCGTGGACGGCTGGTCTACGTCGTCGCCGGCGCGCAGATTCACATCTTCGGCAAGGACGGACAGCGCCGGCAGCAAATTGACACGGTCGGAGCCACGCGCGTCGCGGTCGAGGAGTCAGGCCGGTTGTTTGGAGGGGGCGAGGGAATCGAGGTCTTCGACGGGGACACAGGGACCAATATGCTCGGCAGCATTGGCCACAGGGGCCCGGTCAGGGCCGTCACCTTCGCCAACGACGGCAAGTTCGTCGCCAGCGGCGGAGATGGTGACGAGCTCAGGGTCTGGGAAGCCCAAACCGGACACGAGCTCCAGGTTCTGCCCGGTCACGTCGGAATCCTCAGCGTCGCGGCGTCAGCGGATGGCGGCAGGGTTGTCGTCGGAGCCCGCAGCAAGTCCGTGCACGTCTGGGATCTCCTTCAGGGCAGCGAACGGGCGCGGCTCAGCGGCCACGATGGGCTCGTCACTGCGGTGGCGTTTGGCCCCTCCGGCAAACTTGTGGGGTCGGGAGGCACGGACGCCAGCGTCCGCATCTGGAATCTGGGGGACGGCAAGGTAAAGCAGTCCTTCCTCGGTGACCGAGGGCACGCACGTTCGTTGGCATGGTCACCGGACGGACGGCTCGTCGCAGCCGGTCTGCACCGCCGCTGGTACTCGGACGACGCGGAGAGTGTCGTGGTCTGGCACGTAGGCACCGGCTCCCGGCAGTTCCGGCTCCCGCTCGGGGACGCGGCGGTCATCAGCGTCGCCTTCTCGCCGGACTCAAGTACATTGGCCGCCGCTTGCTCCGACGGGTCCATCCGGCTCATCGACACGCGCTCCGGGCGGGAGTCAGCCCGGCTCGAGGGCCACAGCGGCCATGTGCGCGCCGTGGCGTACTCGCCAGATGGCAAGCAATTGGCCTCCGGAGGCAGCGACGGCACCGTCCGCGTCTGGGACACGTCGAGCGGCGCACAGGCGCTCAAGCTCGAGGGCCATGTCAGCGCAGTCTACGCCGTGGCATTCGCCCCCGACAGTGAGCGACTCGCCAGCGCCAGCGCCGACTCCACTGTGCTCATCTGGAAGCTCGGTGGCGAGTGACGACCGGGCCGCGCCTGGCCTTCCCAAACCCCGAAAAACCGTCGCGTTTGGACTGTTGGGCCCGAAGCTGGACGGGGGCTTTGGCCCCACCCGATGGGAACATTGGCGGCCGACTGTGGCGCTGTTCCAGCATGAGCACCTGTTGATCGACAGGATGGAGCTGCTCTACCAGGAGCGCTTCAAGAAGCTCGCGGATACCGTTGCGGACGACATCCGACAGGTTTCCCCTGAGACCGAGGTTCGGTGCCACCAGGTGGAATTCACCAACCCTTGGGACTTTGAACCCGTCTACGAGGCGCTGCACGGGTTCGCCAACAACTACCCCTATGATCCCGAGTCGGAGGACTACCTCCTCCACATTACGACGGGAACGCACGTCGCGCAGATCTGCCTGTTCCTGCTGACGGAGACACGCCAGTTTCCGGGCCGGCTGATTCAGACGGCGCCGCCTCGCAAGAAGCGCACGGGCGAGCCTGGCCACACGGCGATCATCGATCTGGACCTGTCCAAATACGACCGAATCGCGGCGCGGTTTTCGGCAGAAAAGACCGAGGCCACCACGTTCCTCAAGGGTGGGATTGCCACGAAGAACCGGGCGTTCAACGCCCTGATTGAGCGCATCGAGCGCGTGGCGGGCGCGTCGCGTTCACCCATCTTGCTCACGGGACCCACCGGGGCAGGCAAGACCCGGCTCGCCCGGCGGATCTACGAACTCAAGCGCCACCGGCGACAGATCTCGGGGCCCCTGGTGGAGGTGAACTGCGCGACCCTGCGAGGCGATCAGGCCATGTCGGCGCTGTTCGGCCATCGCCGCGGCGCGTTCACCGGTGCCACCGGCGACCGGCCAGGCCTCCTCAAGGCGGCGGACGGCGGCATGCTGTTCCTGGACGAGATCGGCGAGCTCGGGCTGGACGAGCAGGCGATGCTCCTTGGCGCGCTGGAGAGCGGGCGCTTCCTGCCCGTGGGCGCAGACCGCGAAGCCGACAGCCAGTTTCAGCTGCTGGCCGGGACCAACCGCGACCTCGGACCCGCCGTGGCACAGGGGCGGTTTCGCGAGGATCTGCTGGCCCGTATCAACCTCTGGGCCTTCGCGCTGCCCGGACTGCGACAGCGCGCCGAAGACATCGAGCCCAACCTGGCCTTTGAACTGGACCAGTACACCGAGAACGCCGGCACACGGGTGACGTTCAACCGCGAAGCACGGGCCCGGTTCCTCGCCTTCGCGCGGGGGCCGAGGGCGCTGTGGCGCGGCAACTTCCGCGACCTCAACGCCGCCGTCACGCGCATGGCCACGCTGGCCGACGGTGGGCGGATCGACGCAGATCTGGTGGAGGAGGAGATCGGACGGCTGCAGGCCGGCTGGCGGCGTCCCGGCAGTGCAGACTCGCAGACGCAGGTCCTGGTGGAAGTTCTCGGAGAGGAGCGGGCCGCGGACCTGGACCCGTTCGATGCGGTGCAACTGGCCTTCGTGCTCGGCGTGTGCAGAGAGGCCAAGACGCTGTCCGCTGCCGGTCGCACCGTCTTCGCCGTGTCTCGCACGCGTCGCAAGACCGTCAACGACGCGGACCGACTCCGCAAATACCTGGCCCGGTTCGACCTGAGCTGGGACGACATCGGCGGGTGACGGTGCGTGGCCCCGGCATCCGCCAGGCGCCATCCACGGCCGTGGCGGAGCGGGGCGCCAGGGGGCTCTGCAGCCCCCGAGTGTCGTGCGCCCATGGTGCAGGGCGAGGCACAGACCACGGGTGACCTCGTAGAGCGACCCGTTACCAGCCCTTGATGCTGGAGACAGAGAGGTCCTCCTGGCCGTCGGGGCCGATTTCGACCACCTTCTTGCCGACCTTGAGAACCACTCTGCCTCCCATGGAAAGTGCCTGGCGAAGCTCGGGCCGCGCCTTGACGAGGTTGAAGTAAGCCGCTGAGAGATACTTCACCCGCACGTGGGGCTTGACGCCCTCGGTCCCGTCCTGTCGCCAGGCTCCACTGTTGAAAACAAACAAGCGGTTGGCGCTGTACCGGGTCTTGAGCCCCGACGCACCGTCGCCGTACTCGGCGCTCTTGAGGTCCTCGGTCGCGATGGACGCCTCGACGGCGTCCCGGCCCGAGTCCTTGTCAAAGGCGTCCTTCTCGCGCAGCACGCGCTCGCGCCGCCACTGGTCGGCCTTGGCCTTCTTGGCAACACTGCGCCGAGGGCTCTTCGCAGCGGGCCGCGCCTGGGCGTTGCGGTCGCCACCACCACCACTGCCGCCGCCGCCCCAGGCAAAGTTTGGCGCGTCCTCTTCGGCCTGGTCCATGGCTGCCTCAGGTTCGCCGCCGCGCGGGAAATCCCGCGGGCTGGGGTCCGCCACGCGGGGGCCACGGTTGCCCTCGAGCTCGGAGTCATCGACCGCCAGATAGCTCGTATAGGGCGTCACCAGGCCGTATTTTCGACCGAGGCGGATGACCTCGGTCTTGAGCTCGCCACGCTCCCCGCCGTTGCGAATCTCCTCCAACAGGAAGCCAACCTTGCGCGTCGCCCACAGCTTCGGGATGAAGTCGTGCGCGGTGGTCGCCGCGTCGTCGTCGTCGTCGTCCCCCTCCTCGCGGAACTCAAGGCCGATGCGCTCTCCGGCGATGGTGCCCTGGACATCGATGTCCGACGGGATCTCATTGCGGTAACGGCCCATCAGGACAATCTGTCCGCCGCGGAACAGGTCGGGCACGGTCCTGGGGTAGTTGTCGTAGACGCGCGCGTCGCCATAGTCGACCGACACGTCGGTCAGCGCCGGGTAGGCGATCTTGTTGTACAGGCCGGAGACCTTGACCTCGATGTCCTCATTGGGCCGCACATAGTCGGCAGATGCGTGGGTGTCGCGGGCGATGGTGTCCAGCAGGGTCGTGTTGACCTGGAAGCCCACGCCGAAGGCAAACACCTGGGCGTCGCCCGCTCGCTTCTTCACGTTGCGGACAATCTCGCTGATGTCCGTGCTGCCCACCGTCGGCCGTCCGTCCGTGAGGAAGATGACCATATGGGGCGTGCCGGAGTCCGCCTTGGCGCTCAACGCCGCCGCCAGCGCGTCGTCAATCGCGGTGCCCCCGGCCGCCTCGAGGTCGTCCGCAAACTTCAAGCCTCGCTGCCGTGAATCCTTGGAGACGCGCGTCAGCCTTGGGAACAGCTTCTCCACGTCGGTGGAGAACCGGATGACATTGAAGGAGTCCTTGTCGTTGAGCCCCGCCAGGCACTGCTTGAGCGCGGCCCTGGCCTGCTCCATCTTCTCCCCCGACATGGAGCCGCTGGTGTCCACGACGAAGGTCACAGCCTTGGCGGGGATGTCGTCGTCATCGACTTCGATGCGTGGGGTCAAGGTCATCAGATAGTACCCGTCCTCGCCGCCGCGACCATCCTCGTCGTAGGTCAGCAGGCTGATGCCGATGTCTTCCCCGCCGGTGGACATATAGAGCAGGAAGTCCCGCTCCAGGTCCGCCGCATTCTCCTCCATGCTGACCACCGCTTTGTGATCAGACTTCCGGCTGACGGCGACTTTGTGCGAGGGCGAATAGAGCGTCTTGAGCTCGGCGCGGGAGTCGATGTTCACCACCAAGGTGAAGTCTTCGATGGTGCGCGCCGCAGCGCGGCCCGTCTTGAGGGGATACAGGAGGCGCCGCACGCTTCCGGTCTTGTCGAGTACCTGGGCAAACGCGATCTCGACCTTCTGGTCACCGCGGGCGGGCACCGGAAAGATCCGGGCCTGGAACAGCGTGCCGTCCATGTATTCGACAAGGCCAGGGTCTTCGGTCCGCCGCACGATGCCCTCATAGATCCGACGCGCCTCGTCCTTTTCCAGGACCGCGCCCTTGGTCTTCTTGCCGTTGATCCAAAGTGCAAAGTCCGAGACCGTCGCGCCCGGCGGAACCGGAAAGATGAACGTCGCCTCCAGCTGACGGCTGGTCGAGTTGTGAAACACCTGCTCGACCCGCGTCACCGCCGCCTGGTCCGTGATGTCCACGGTCACCCGATGGCTGCGCACCGCCAACGGCGGCAGGCTCTGGTCGCTGGGGATGAGCAGGCCAATGGCGTGCGCGTTGGGAGACGCCAGCGCCATGGTACCCACCAGCGCAGCCGCGGCCGCGACAAACAATACAATCCGGTTCATGGTCACTCTCCTCGTGCGGAATCCCTCGTGGACTCCAACGCACCGCCCGGAGACTGCTTACGGTCGGCGACTCAAAAGGATCTAAACCGATCCAAACCACGGCGCAGCCGCACCGGGGACGCTGTGAGACGGACGACAGAATTCTGGCGCAGATTGCGACAATCTGGGCCCTCCGGAGCACAGCTACTCCAGCCCGTCCCCCTTTCCGCCGAGATCGTGCCATGTGGCATTGCTCGTGCTCTTAGAGACTGGCAATCGCCGTCCACCAGGCCGCGGCGCTCACTTTGGATGAAGGTTGATGATGAATACCCAACGAACTTGGAACGTACTCGCCCTGCTGCTGGCGACCGTGATGTTTGCCGTGCCCGTGAGCGCAGTCGCGCAGGGCAAGGGCAAGGGCAAAGGAAACGGGGCGGCAGCCGCCAAGGAGCACAAAGGCAAGCCCGACAAGGGCGGCGACAAGGCAGACAAACGGGCAGACAAGGCACAGAAGCGGGCAGACAAGAGCGAGAAGCGCGCCGAGAAGCTCGGCGACAGGGCTGACAAGGCCAGTGAGAAGGCGAAGGACGGTGGCAAGCGCGCCGACAAACGGGCAGACAAGCTTGAGAAGAAGGCGGAGCGCGCACAAGATCGGGCGGACAAGCACGCCGACCGGGCCGACAAGGCCAAAGAGCGCGCCGACCGCCCCCACGACAAAGACAAGGGCTCGGAGAATGCCGCCGACAAGCGGGCCAATCGCCTGCAGAAGAAGCGCGCCAAAGAGCAGTCCAAGCACGCCAAGCGACTCTCGCGCATCAACGAGCTGGAGGCCGTCGCCACCAAGCGCGGCGACGAGAAGATGCTGGCGCGGGTCAAGAAGCTGCGCGACAACGAGGCCCGGCGCCACGCGAAGCGGTTGGCCAAGCTCGACGACACGGAGCGACGCGACGCCGAGAAGGCCGGTGACAAGGGGCAACCTGCCGCCGACCCCACCCCTGACGGTGACGAGCCCGCCGCGCCGACTCCGGCAGTGGAGCCCACAGAGCCTGAGAAACTCTAGACCATATGGAGTTCCGAACCGGGGCTGCCGGACCGCGCACAAGGGCGCCGGCATGCAACACACCCCCTCGGTTCACGATGACCATGCGCCGCGGGGCTCGTCGCCCCGCGGCGCCTCCGATCCAGGTATGCCCCATGATCCGATTCGCCTTGCTCCGTCTCCTCGCCGCGTGCCTCGCTTTGATGGCGTTGACCGCCTGCCCGTCAGCAGCCCCAGAGGGCGCCCCAGAGAAGCCCGCGGCAGCAGCTCCGACCGCAGAGGCTGGTTCAGCGCCCGCCGCCGCCACCGGGGACGAAACCGATCAATCCCCGCCGCCGCCTCCCATCACGGAGGAGAATGCCGACGAGGAGCTGCGGAAGATGGAGAAGGAGCTCGAGGGTGAGCTCGACGAGCTGGAGTAGGGTTACCTGCACCAACGCAGCTCGTGCCTACGGCGACCGTTCACCGGTCGCAGCCCAGGACCTGAACCGTGTCCCAACCGAGTTCGTCGGCGCGCGCGCACGGCTCCGCCTCGAGCCGCAAGCGTCCATTGCTCAACGTCCAGCCACCCTCGAGAAAGGCGTCGTCGCCGACGCGCACCTGAAATTGTTTGTCCGCAGGGACAAGATCAACCGCTCGGCTGCAGTCGCTGATCCGATCGGCGACGGTGACCAGCGCCGGGAGAAGCTGCTCGTTGGCACGGGCGTCGTGGAACGACGAGTCCTGGCCCGCCGGGGCGCCGCCCGCGGTGGCGATGGCATTGAGACTGGCCATGCCCCGGGTACCACCAAATCGGATCACATGCGTGGTGACACCCTGCTCCCGAAGGCTGAGAACGTTCTGGGCTGCGCCGTCCCACCCGCCACACTCAGTACAGTCGGTTGGGGTGCCAGAGCTCACCAGGACCACTGACCGTGGGCTTCGACCGTCGCTGTTCTCCCAGGTTCCCAGCGCCTGAGCTACGCCACAGTCGGGGTTTGATTTGCACGGTTGGCCAGGCTCCCACGGGTCTCCTGCGAACGTGCTGTTCATCAGACGGTCGCGAAACGCGGCGGCGGCCGATGCTTCGCCCGGTGAAAACGGGATCGTCTCCGCCTGCAGACAGGCGTCCTCGTTTTCGTCGGGGTCGAGCGATGTCCGATCGGGAAACAGGAGACCTCCAAAAGAGAAATCGCCGAACTGGTCCATGACAGCGAGCAGCGCCGGCACCAACGTGTCCCACCTTCGCACACCGTCCTGCCCCTCGTTCATGGCACACGAGCGCTCGACCACAAAGAGCACCTCGGGCCTGAGAAGCTCGACCTCGATGCAACTGGGATCGACCCATGCACAGTCCGGCAGGTTTTCGTCGGTCTGGCCGTCACAGTTGTTGTCGAGCCCGTCGCAGATCTCGGCGGCGCCGGGGTTGGTCAGTGGGTCACCGTCGACGCAGTCGAGCGAGTTCAGGACGTACCCTTGGATCGAATCGCATGATTCTCGGCCCAGGCGAGGGTCACCGTAGGTGTCACCATCAGCGTCGCGGTAGAAGGTGTACGGGCTCGCACACTCGTCGTCCGCGTCCAGGTCAACGTCGGCTCCAGCGTCGTCCGTGTCGGCAACGACGGGCTCCCGTTCGGATCCGCACCCCAACAGGCACACGCAGAACAACGCTGCCCAAAGACCTCTGCTCACATTCCACTCCACTGGCGATCCATCGACCCGGTGCGCGCTGCGCCGTGATAGATTGCATCGGCAGGCTGGCGCCACAACCTTTGCTGTCGTTACACTTCGCAGACCTTGAACCCCCGCAACGAACCAGACCCATACTTTCTCGGACGCGACCGCGACCTGGCGGCGATTCGGCAACGCCTCCACAGCGGCGACCGTTGGGTCACCATCGTGGGCCGCCCGGGGTGGGCAAAACGACCCTCGCCCGCCGGATCCACCGGGAGTCGGAGGGTTCGCGCTGGTGTGACCTCGCCGCCGCCACACCGGACGATCTGGACCCACACCTGTCGGACGCTCTGCGTTTTGGGAGCACCTCGGATGTGACCGGTCGGCTCAGCGGGATGGGCTCGCTGCTCTTCGTGCTCGACAACGCCGAACACCTCCGGGATCTCCTGCAGCCACGTCTCCAGGCCTGGGCCGAGATTGTCCCCTCCCTGCAGATCGTCGTCACCAGCCGGGTCCGCATGGGCTCGCGGCTGGAACACGTTCACGAGCTGCGCCCCCTGGCTGCCGAGGCCGAAGTGCTGTTCCTGGATCGGGCGTTGCGGGCAGGGGCGGACCTCGGGCCCGTGGGGAGCAACGAGGACGTCGCCGCGATCGTGGAGCTGCTCGACGGCATGCCGCTGTCTCTGGAGCTGGCGGCGTCTCGCCTGACCGTGCTGTCGGTCGCCCAGCTTCGCGAGCGACTGGAGCGTGATCTGACGAGCCTGCGTGGAACACCTGGCATGTTCCCGGCGCGCCATCGCCGGCTCGCGGCGACACTGGAGCTCAGCTTCTCGATGCTGACGCCCACGGCCATGCACGCACTCGAGCTGCTCTCCGTGCTCCCCGACGGCTTCTCTTTGGAGTCAGCGGCGCAGGTCATGGGACTGTCCCCCGATGACGTCGAGGACGTCGTGTACGAGCTGCGCGCCAATTCACTGCTGCGCGTCGACGACGTGGAGGGCCGCAGGTTCAGGTTCTTCTTCTCCGTGAAACAGCTGGCCTCCGAGCGACACCAACGTCACGACGAGCTGCGCACGACCATCCAGGAGTGGGCCGCTGGGCTCGGGCGCACCTGGTGGGCCGTGGAGATCGGGCAGGGGCGAGAGCGCCCGGACCTGGAGTCGGAGCGCTACAACCTGCTCTACGCGGCTGCGCTGTTGGCGGATTCGGGGCAAGTCGACGACGCCTGCGCCGTCCTGTGCGGCATCGCGTCGTCGATGAGCCGGTACGTCAACCCGGAGTTCTCGCGGCTCCTGGAGACGCTGGCCGCGAGCGCCGGCCCGCGCGACGACGATCTTCACGCCGCCGTCATCGCGCATCGGGCGACACAGCTGCGAATCGCTGGCGACACGCGCGGCGCCGCGGAGTGGGCCCATCGGGCGGTCCAGCGCGCACGCTGCAACAACACACCCGCGGTACTCGCGCTGGCCCGGCACAAGCTCGCGGTCAGCCTGTGGCGACTCGGCGAGCTGGACCGTGCTCTCGAGTTGTTTGAGTGGTGCGCGGAGGCGCGCGGCAGGTTGGGGCACGCAGGGTACGAAGCAAGCTCGCGCGGCGGTGTCGCGATCCTCCACCACGCTGCAGGCAGACTGGAAGAGGCGGAAGAGGCCTACGCGGCGACCATCCGGGCGGGTGGCGACGATCCCACCGCGGCCTCCCCCGTGGCGGTCGCGCTGTCGAACCGGGCGCATCTCTATTGGGACACCGGCAGGCACTCCGAGGCGCGCGCCGGCCTCCTGGCGGCGATCGACCTTGCGGAGCGCTCGGGCATGGACCGGTACAGCGGTATCGTCAGGCTCGAGCTCGCCCGCTTGACCTTGCTGACCGGTGACCCCGATGAGGGCATGATCCTCCTCAACGAGGCCACTGTGCAGGTGCGCAACGGCGCCGGCACCATGGAACAGGGCATCGCCCTCGGCGTTCACGCCATCGCCATGCTGCGACAGGGCCAGGAGGCCCGCGCCGTCGAGCTGGCCACGCAGGGGGTTGCGCTCCTTCGTACTTGCGCAGATCACGAGTCGCTCAGCGTATCGCTGATGTGGTTCGGCACCACCCTGTGTGCAGTCGACCGCATCGTGGACGCGGAACAGGTCTTTGACGAGGTCGCCGAACTTCTGGCCACCGTTGATCGTCCCGGGCTGGAACACGCGCTCGCCGTCCATCGCTGCCAGGTGCTCATCGCCAACGGCGCCCACGACGCAGCGCGAGATGCCGTGGCCGCCCAACTGGCCGCGGCGGGAATCCACCGGGACAACAGCGAGGTCCACGCGGCGAGCACTGTGGTCGATGACGCACTTCGGCGCCGCATCGAGGCCGTGGCGGAGGGCGGAGACACCCTGCTCCTGCCCGCAGACGCGAACTGGTTCCAACTCGGTGACGCCGAACGTGTTGTCCTCAAGCGCAGGCGCGCACCCAGGTACATCCTGGCCTGCCTGGCGCAGCACCGCGTCCTCGCACCCGGGGAGGCTCTGTCACTGTGGGATCTGGCCGACGCCGGATGGCCGGGGGAGGATCTGCACCCCGATGTGGCCAGCAATCGGGTCTACGTCGCGTTGGCGACGCTGCGCAAGCTCGGACTCGAGGACGCGCTGGTCCGGCGCGGCGGCGGCTACGCCATCGCACCCGAGCTCAACGTCGTGCTGCTGTCGGACACCGAGCAAGCGGTTCACACCTCGTGACCGGATGGCGCGTCGGGTGCGCGATCAGGGCTCCAGCTCGTCCATCCGACGCTGGTAGTAGCGCCGTTCAGCGTCGTCCTCCGCCAGCTCCAGCGCCCTCGCATACGACGCCAACGCCTCCTGCGGCCGGTCGGCCCGCCGAAGCAGATCCGCCCGCGCTGCTGGCAGCAAGGAGTAGGACTGCAGGGAGGCGCTGTCCGCGAGGGCGTCCAGGGCGGCGAGCCCGGCCACTGGGCCCACCGCCATCCCGACGGCCGCGGCCCGGTTGAGGGCGACCACGTCCGTGGGGGCGATGCGGTACAGTAGGTGATACAGCCCAACGATCTGCGGCCAGTCGGTCTGCGTCTCGTCCGGAGCCTGGCAATGGAGCGCGGCGATGGCGGCCTGCACCTGGTACGGCCCCACCCGTCCAAGCCGCAGCGCACGGTCCACAAGATTGGCCCCCTCCTGGATGGCCACCCGGTTCCACAGCGTGCGCTCCTGCGCCTCGAGCAGGACGATGTCGCCCCCGGCGTCAAACCGGGCAGCGCTGCGCGCGTCGTGCAGCAGAGTCAGCGCGAGCAGCCCGAGGACCTCCGGAGTGTTCGGCATCAGCTCGTCGAGCAGCCGCGCGAGGCGGATGGCCTCGCTGCGCAGTCCCGCTGGGTCATCGGCTGCGCGGTACCCCTCGTTGAACACCAGGTACAGCACGGCCAACACGGCATCGAGCCGGTCGGGCAGCCGTTCTGCTTCCGGCACTTCGTACGGGATGCCAGCGTCACGAATCTTGTGCTTGGCCCGGACCAGTCGCTGCGCCATCGTCGGCTGCGGCACGAGGAAGGCATGGGCGATCTGGGGGGTCGTCAGTCCGCAGATCGCGCGCAGTGTCAGCGGAACCTGCACCTCAGGCGCGAGCGCCGGATGACAGCAGGTGAAAATGAGGCGCAGCCGCTCATCGGGTATCTCGTCGGGGTCGGCTGCGGCAGCAAGCCTGCGCTCCTCCTGCTCCATTCGCGCCAGCGCGGCGACGGCCTGGGCCTTGTTGCGCGAGAAATTGGAGGCGCGGCGCAGCCGGTCGATCGCGGCGTTGCGCGCCACGCGGACCATCCACCCGGCGGGGTTTTCGGGTATGCCTTCTTCGGGCCATCGCCGCAGCGCCGCCGTTACGGCCTCATGGAAGGCGTCTTCGGCGAGCTCGAGGTCGCCAAGGACGCGCATGAGGTACGCGACCAGCTTTGCCGCGTCGTCCCGGTACACCTGGTCGATGACTTCACTGACGCGTCGCATGATCTCCTGCCGGCGGTCGTCGAATTCTACCAGCGCGCCATCGTCGCCGGTCAGGCGATGGAGTCTTCGAAGTTCATCACGGGGCGAACCTCGACAGTCCCGTGTGTCGCCGCGGGAATGCGTGCGGCGATGGAGATCGCCTCATCCAGGTCCGCCGCCTCCACCAGATAGTAGCCGCCGAGTGCCTCGCGCGTCTCCGCAAACGGTCCATCCGTGGTCAACGTCTTGCCATTCTGGACGCGCACCGACGTGGCGGTACTTGTCGGGTGCAGGGCGTTGCCACCCACGTAGGTCCCGCTCTCGGCGATGCCTTTGGTGAACGTGCCGTAGGCCTGAAAAATCCCGGCGCTCTCCTCCGGGCTGCGGGCGGCGTCATCGGCTTCGTTCGTGTAGATCAGCAGCAAGTATTGCATCGGGTCCTCCTTGTTGGGTTCTGCTCGGGAGACGAACGGCGCTTACTCCGATCGACAGACCGCGAGTATTTCGTTCATCATTCTTGCGTCTGCGTCGGCGCCCTCCACGCGGACCCCGTCGGAATCGACCTCAAACCGTACAACCTTCCCAATCCTCCCGGCAACCTCCGCGCCGGCCTGGACCGCCCACGCGCGCAGCTCGGCCTCAGGGTCTGCCGCCACGGGGCGCAGGAGCTGCGCAAAGGGAGGCGCAAGCGCGGACCCGTCGCAGGCGTCCGCCCCGACGTCCAGCCGGTGCAACACGCGCACGCGGGCGCCGTCCACAACCTCTGTAGCGCGAACGGGCTGACCACCGTCGACCTGGCACAGCACATGGTCCAGCCCAGGCACCAGCAGCGGGTTGCTGCCAAACAGCGCCGTCCACCGCGGCACCGGCCAGCTGCGCCCCAGCACCATCGCGAGCTCCAACTGCCGGAAGCTGGCCTCGCGCGCCTGTGGCACGGCGCTGCGGAGTTTTTCCAGGTTGCGCTCGATCTTGGCCGGCGTCTTGTCGGGGACCTCGCCGCCGTCGTAGTCGAGATCCAGACCGCCGGAGTGCCAGACGGCCCGGTACCCACCGCCCAGCGGCCGCACACCCCGTGCGTCAAATCCCAGCGTGGGCAAGAGCAGGTCGGCAACATCGTCATCATCGAGGCTCAACTCCTCGATCGCCACGGCCATCGCCGCGGCCGCGTCCCGCTTCAGTTTGCCGGTCGCGGCCTTCCGGGACCAGACCGCCAGCCAACGCAGCGCCGTCGCTTTGCCGCTTCGTTGCAGCGCCGCGACGGCGCACCCGGCAAAGGCAGGACTGTGCAGGTAGACCAGGTCCTGCGCGCTCTTGCCGAGCGCACCAAGCTGCGCGTCGTCACCCAACAACGCCCGCGCGAACAATGTCCAGCGTGCCGGGCGCGGGGCCTCCGGGTCCCACGGCTGACCCAGCTCAGCGCAGAGGTCCGCGCAATCTCCGTCGTGCAGGCGCTCCCGCAGGGCCCAGAGTTCTGGATCCGCCAGCTGCTCGGACTCCCGCGTCAACGCGGCCCCGACCCAGGCATGTGCGCCCGGGGACAACGCGCGTCCGCTGGTGCGGAAACGAAGCGACGTCCGATACGACCATGGCGCAGTCTCCCGGGCGGCGAGCGCCTCGTCGAGACCCTCGTCGGTCAGGTCTGCTTCCAGCAATCGCAACGACCCGAGCGCGGACTCCAACGTGCTGCGCACCCTGGCGCTCGGCTCGGTCTGGAGCGCAAAAGCCAGTCGCGCCCGCACCTGTTGCCCTCCGGATCCGGCGGCCCGAAGTCCCTGCGCCGCCAACTCCCGCGCCGCCGCGCGCGGGGACCGCAGGCCCGCAAACCACAGGCCCTCCGCGTCTGCGCGCGCCGCGATGGCGCGGGCGGCCACCTCCCGCACTGCCTTGCTCTTGTCACCGAGCGCGCGGACAAAGACCTCGGAGGCGCCCTCCGGTTGGTGGTCGGACAGCCACCGAAGCGTCGCCGAGCGACCCGGTCCGTCGTTCCACTCCCCGCAGAGGGCCGGACCCAACGAGGCCCCCAACACGCCGCCGAATACTTTGAGAAAGTGCCGCGCCCGCGCGGCCGGCACCCGCTGCGCGGCCCGCGCCACCTGCACCGCAGCGGCTTGCGCGGGAACACCCGCGATCACCGACCCGTCGGCCACAGGCAGAGCGGCGTGGCCCTCGCACAGCAGCGCGAAGTACTCCGTCAGTAGCGCCGGCTTCACGTGAAACAGCTCCTGGAGAAACGGCCCACGCTGGTGGCGCGGCAGGCGCGCCAGCCTCTCCACGAGGTCCACCTGGCCTTGAACCACGCCATGTTCGCCACCCATGGGTATCTGGGCGCCCAGGTCCCAATGCGTCACGCCGGCCGGTCCCTCAAACGCACCATCCCGAACAAACCCAGCCGCGCCGCGGCGGTACCGGCCCCGCTCCATGGCCGTCCCCGCCGCGTCAAAATGCTCAATCAATGCGCCATCGCCGTCGTAGTCCGCGCGCTGCTGCAGCGCGCCGTCCGGCCAGTAGTGCAACCAGGTGCCCGTGCGCGAGAGCTCCGCTCCCGCGCGGGCGCTGCTCCCGCGTGCCTGTATGTTGCCATTGCGCCAGAAATACACGGACTCGACGGCGTCGCCGTACGTCTCGAGCAGACGCAGCTCCCCCTCCGGAAAGTAGAACCGCCACGGCCCCTGCCGGCCGCCCCGCTCCTCACCGCAGGCTGTCAGGCCACCCTCTTCGTCGTAGTGCCAGACCATGTTGGAGGCGGCGTCCGCAGACGATGCCAGCGCCCCCGACGCGTGATAGGAGCGGCCCGACTCTCCACGCACCACATCGCGGTACCCCGCGTCCCGCAGCGCGCGGACCCGCGCGTTGTAGGCGCCGACTCCGTCGACGTCAGGCTCATCAAGCTCCGCGCGCTCCGACCCGCGCTCCAGCGTGCGTTTCACGGAGACGGTGCCGGCGGGTCCAGCGCGTAGGCTACGAGTCCCAGGACGCTAAAACCAAAGACGTTGGCCACGCCGTGGGTGGCGATCATCACCGGGATGGAGATCGCCTGGAAGCCGATGTACTCCCCCACTGCGAACAGACACGCCAGCAGCATGGTGGCCAGGATCGCCAGGCCCGCCACGCTGAGAAGTACTCGTACGATGCCACCCCTGCGTTTGCCGACGACAAAGATCATCAGCAACGCCAGCAGCCCCATGCCGATTGCCAGGGCGGTGGAGCCGGCGACCTCCATCCACGGCGACGTCGTGATCCCGATCGCTACCACCGGTGGCCCGGCGATGGCCGCCAGCGCACTGAGCTTCCAGACGCGGCCCGGCGTGTCGAGCCAACGACCGGTGAGCCCGGCGATGACGGGCGCCGCAAACCCGGCAAAGTGAAAATGGGCCGCGGTCAGGACCACGATCAGCGCGGGGAACCCCATCAAACCGTAGGCCGCACGGTCCGCCACCAGCCAGATGGCGCCGACCGGGATGTAGATCAGACCGGCGTCCAGACAGAGCTCAGGCAGCTGCTTCATCAACACACCCGCGCGCGCACGCGCGCTCGCGCGCGCAACCCCCACCGCAGCCATCAGCCCCGTCACGATCACCCAGACACCCGCCACCAACGCAGCCGCGACACCAGGCGGCATCCGAACGGCCACCGCAGTACACACGGCCCCCAGCGCCCACGCGCCAAACAGCGCGCGGCCCCAGGCCTTGTCGGGGATCACATGCGCGAGGGTCAGCGGGACAATGACCAGCGGGCCGACGGTGACCAATTGGTGAACAAACACAAAGGGCTGCACCGCAGCCCCCGACCACGCCAGCATGAACGCGAACCAGACCACCGCCCCTGCCAACGCCCCAAGATTCCAAAGTCGCTCCATCTGCGCACTGTACCGCTTGCACTGCACCGGGGGGAATGATCATGCTTGCGCCGAGGTTAAGGAACACGTGAAGCTGGTTACCCACAGGTCCCTCCAATCCCTGGCGTTGCTGGTCGCGGTCGGTGCACTGCTCGGCACCAGTGCGTGCGCGGGGCTGGCCCCTGTCAGCGTGCTGGACGGCCCGGCGTTGGGCGACGGACACAACCTGCGCGTCGTCAGCTACAACATCGGGCTTGGCTACATGCTCGAGACGCGGGACCCCAGGCTGTTGCGGTTGTCGCGCAATGACTTCTCCATCCGCGCCGCCCTGGATCGACATCCGGCCCTGAGCGATTTTGACGTACTCGGCCTGCAGGAGGTCTGCAGCGACGATGACACACTGGCGCGCCTGCGCACCGTGCAGCCCGACCTCCACGTCTACTTCGCGCGCGCAGACCCGAAACGGGCTGGCGAGTGTGAGAAGGGTCAGGCGGTGCTGAGCCGCTATCCCATCGTCGCCGGCGGGACGATCACTCTGCCCAACCGGCTACGGGTTGTGGGGCGCTCGGCGATCTGGGTCGATATTCAGGTGCCCGGCCAGTATCACCCGCTGCGCGTCTACAACGTGCATTTTGAGAACCGCGGCCCCGACTCCGTGCGCACGGACCAGGCCCGTGAGGTGATGGCG
This sequence comes from uncultured Pseudomonadota bacterium, assembly GCA_937890335.1. Lineage (GTDB taxonomy): Bacteria > Myxococcota_A > Bradymonadia > Bradymonadales > CALBXO01. Next base: position 24,531 of record CALBXO010000578.1, read on the forward strand.
CACGTCAACGCCTGGCGCGAGGACAACCCCCACAGCCCCGTGATCGTGCTGGGTGATTTCAACTCCATGGGACGCCGGATGAGACCGTTCGCCAAGGAGCATTGCATCGCGGAGATGGAGAAGCTGCTGCGCTCGGTGCTGCCGAACTACGAGTCGACCCACGTACTGGACTTCCAGACCGACTGGATCTTCTTCGACGCCCTGTCTCTGGTGCGCGCCAAGGTCGTCGACAT
>CALBXO010000579.1 GCA_937890335.1 uncultured Pseudomonadota bacterium
GCCTGCCTCCAACAGCCGCTGCCCCTTGGCGACGTAGGTTCCTCGCCGCCGCACGTGTGCGCCCTGCCCCGCGTCGGGCAGGGACACGATGCGGACGCCGGAGCCCACCGCCTGCGTGTCCTCCTGCATCACCACGGTGTCCGCACCCGCGGGCATGCGGCCCCCCGTGAAGATGCGCGCCGCGACGCCGCGCGGCAACGGTGGAGGGTCCGAGCCTGCAGCGGCCTCAAACGCCACCGGCAGCTCCCTCCCGGCCTCCAGGTCGGCGTAGCGCACCGCAAACCCATCCATCGCCGAGTTGTCGAAGGCGGGGAGATCAAAGGGACAATCCAGCGGCTGCCCCAGCGCCAGACCCAACGCCGCGTCCAGGATCACACGGTCCACCGCGACCGGGATCGTTTGCGCCAGAATGCGCTCCTGGGCCTCCTCGACCCGGAGCCACCCGCTGTTCTCATGGGAGGTGTTCATACGTCCGTGCTGTCACATGGTTTCGCGTGGGGCTCGTTGGCACGCCGCGCGGGAGGAACTCAATGACCCGCGATCTGCGCGGGACCGGGAAGCCATTTGTGCTCGCGGTACCAGCCAAACGCGGCGCGAAGGCCGTCCAGCGTCCTGGGGTACCGGTACTTCATTCCCAACGACTCCAAGGCCGTCGTGTCGTACACATGGTCTGTGGCTACATAGCCAAAAAAGTCCCGGTCCACGCGGGGTACGATCGCATCGGCGAGCCCGTAGTGATCGACCGCGGCCCGCCAGTCCCGGGCGAGCGTCCGGTTCAGATCCACAAGCGAGGACGAGGGCCACAGGCTACCCGCCAACCCAACCGCCCGCGCCAAAGGGCGGGGCAGAGTCATCAACTCCATCGGTGCGTTGGTCAGGCTCGCGATGCACTGGCTGATCTCGCCCCACGACAGCGGCGTGCGATCCGCGACATTGTAGGCCTGCCCAATCGTCTGCACTTCCGACAGCACGAGCCGGATGGCAGCGGCCACGTCCTCCACGTGGACATGGTGGCAGCGCGCGGCCCCATCAAACCGCCGCAGCCACGAATACTCGTGCTCGGCTGCCAGTGCGTACATCGCAAAGAGGCTCGCCAGGACGTACCGGCTGCGAGGGCCGTAGATCGCCGCCGGGCGGACGACAGTAGCCGGCAGCCCGCGGAAACGCTGGTAGTGCCAGACCCGCTGCTCGCCCCGCTGCTTGGTCTGCGCATAGTCGTTGACCGGTTCCTGCGCAGCGCTCTCCCGCACCGGGCCCCGTTCCGGCGTTCCGTACACGGTCACCGACGACACGTGCACAAATTTGTCCACGCCAGACTCAAGGGCCGCCTCACACAGGTTGGAGGTTGCGTCCACGTTGGCCGCGTAGAGATCGTCCCACGGCATACTGAAGTCGAAGATCCCGGCTACATGCACCACGCCACGACAGCCTTCAACCAGATGCCTGGCGGCACGCACATCGAGTAGATCGGCCTCGACCCACGTCGCTCCGGCGGCCAACGCCAAGCTGTTGTCCGTGCCGGGCAGATCGGTCGCGCGGACGTCGTAGCCGGCCTTGCACAGCACCTCTACGACGTGGCTCCCCAGAAATCCGCCAGCACCGTCGACCAGTACCCGACCCTCAAGCATGCGCAAACCTCCGATCCTGCAATGACCGGCAGAAGTCTAACACAGCTTCCGTCACCGGGCTTCGGGCCAAACGCCGAATTCCACCGTACACTCCATGGTTGGATCTCTGTGAACCGCATCAGCACATACACCCTGGCCGCAGCCGCGCTGGTCCTCTGTACATCGGCCCCCGCAATGGCCGAGCCAGCGGACGATCTGGACCGCGCTTACGAGCACCTCATCGTTCAGATCGCCGAGGGGGTAGATCTCCGGGCGCTGCCCGCCGTCTACGCCATCGACGAGCTGGAGGACTACTTGGACGCCGACCGGGTCCTCGAGGACAGGCGGCGGCTCGCCTCCGACCCGGGCATCCACCCAACCATTCGCGCCCACGTCGCTCTCAAGCTCGCGGTTGACCTGATGAACCGAGGGGATCACGCCGGTGCCGACGCCGTTGTCGCCGGTGCGGGGTTTCTGACGCGGTTCAGCGTCGCGGGGCCCTTCACCGCCAACGCCCAGGCCCTGGGCACCGCGCTGCCGCCCGAGCGAGGAATCCGGGGGGACGATGTCTGGACCGACGGGGACCATCCTGTTCGCTGGGCGGAGGCTGACCGGCAAGACTTCGCCGGTTACGTCAACGTCGCTGCGTTGGTTCACCCCGCCCGTTCGACGACAACGTTCCTGAGCACCACCATTCACTCGCCCGGCAATGTGCGCGCGGTCCTATGGCTCGGCGCTGCGGGCGCGTACCGCGCCTGGATCGGCGGCCGATTGGTCGCAGAGGCCCCGGAGGAGGCCACGGCCCAGCCCGACGCGCGCGGCTGGCCCATCGATCTGGTCGCTGGGCCCAACGTGCTCGTCTTGAAGCTTGCGGCGGGCCCTTCCTCCCCCGCGCCTGGGTTCTACGCTCGCCTCACGGACCGCAAGGACCGCCCCTTGGCCTACCAGGCGACGCCGCTGGCCGCCTCCGTGGTCTCGCTCGTCGACGGCGGTCGCCTGCGCCCCCTACCCAGTCCAGCGCAGACCCAGGCAAGGATCGCGTCACGGGAGCGATTGCGCGGGCCGGCGCCCATGCCGCAGATCGAGGCGCGCTACCTCGCCGGCTACCTGCTGTGGCGATTCCACGCAGATGATCCCGAACGCCCCTGGACGACGCTGTTCGAGGACGGTGCCGAGGCCCTGCGTGAGCGGCTTGACCAGCTCGACGCCGTGGCCAGGGCAGAGCGCCGCAACGACCTGGCCACCACGGCCCCGGGCAACGGCGTCGAAGCCATGGCCCCGCTCTGGGAAGTGCCGACAGTGACGGACACGGCCGACAGGCTCGCCGCGGTGGAGTTGGCGGTCCGGGCGACGGCCGACACGCCGTGGACCAGAACTGCAGGCCTGCGCGTGCAGCTGGCCGGCCGGGGCGCAGCCCGCATACCCCCAGCCTGGGAGGAGCTCGAGCAGCTCCGCCGGGAGGTGCCCGGGTACTGGCCCGCAGCGCTCCTTCGCGCCGAGCTCGAGTCCGCGTTCGGGTTCGGGACGACGGGCCTGGCGCGCACCAGGCAGCTGGCGGTGCAGCACCCGCGCACACCGGCAGTCTGGCGACGCCACCTGCGCGATCTGCGGACCGCCAAGGCAGACACGGAGGAGATGGCAGGCCTGGTCCATTGGCTGACATTCCGGGCCGCGGACGGCGCGTCCCGCGCGCGCCTGGCGGAACTTCTGCGCACGTACCGGCGCCCGGAGGAAGCCGCGGATCTGCTGCGCGCCGGACGCGCCCTGGCCCCGGAGGCTGTCGGACTCACGCGCCTGCACGCAGCGGCGCTGGCCGACGCTGACCTCCTGGTGGAGGCGGCCGGAATGCTCGCAGCCCTCAGCGAGCGCAGGCCGCGGGATGCCACTATCCTGCTGTTGCGGGCGGGCGTAGAAGATCGCCGCGACCGCCCAAAGGAGGCCACGACACTGCTGGAACGGGCGCTCGCCCTGGAACCTTTTGACGAGGCACTCCGCGCCAGAATCGCGCACCGCCTCGGAAGCGTGCCCACCGAGGAGCTGTCCTGGTTGCTCCCCTCGACCCACCCGGCGCTCAAGTTGCCCGACTGCGCCAGCCAGACATGCGACCAGGCGGCGTGGGACCGAGCCGGCGCGGTGGTGTTGGTCCACCAGAAGATCATCCGTCGGCACGAGGACGGCCGGCTGACGACCGTCGGACAGCGCGCCGTGGCGCCCCGCACCGACAGCGGTGCCCTTCGGGCCGCGACCCTGGACATCTCGTTCGTGCCTGGACGCTCCATCGTTGAGATCCTCGTCGCCCGGCGCGTACGCAAACGTGGCGGCGAAGTCACGGGCTTCCGGCGCGAAGATGTCCGACCGGATGCCAACACCCGCGGCGTCTACCGCCAGCGCGCCACCGCGCGCATCACCGTCCCCTTCGTGGAACCCGGCGACGTCGTGGAGCTGGTCTGGCGCGTCTCCGAGGTCGTTGCGCCCACCGTCGGCGCCGAGATCTTCGCCGACCTCCACTACCTGCAGGACCGGGACCCGCGCCTTTGGTCTCGCTACGTGGTCCTCGGCGCTCCCGGCCTGCAGCACCGCGTGTCGAAACCCGCCGGCGCCAGCACACCCGAGGTCGAGGTGCGCGCCGATGGGGACGGGCTCGTCCTGGTGGCCCGCGACGCCCCGGCGGTCCGCGTGGAGGCGCACAGCGCGGGGCGCGCGGACATCGCAGCCTATGTGCACGTCTCATCCCTCCACGGATGGGACGCGTTGGGCTCGTGGTACTGGAACCTGGTCAAAGACCAGATCATTGTAGACGACAATGTGCGGCAGGCGGCGGCGTCAGCGACCCGATCCGCACGATCGCCGGAGGACATCGTTGGCGCCGCCTACGAGTGGGTGGCGCGCAACACGCGGTACGTAGGACTGGATTTCGGTGACCATAGCTACCTGCCCTACCGTACCACAGAGACCCTCGCCCGCGGGTTTGGCGACTGCAAAGACAAAGCGACGCTGCTCAAGGCGATGTTGTCCGCGCGGGACATCCCGTCCCACCTCGTCCTCGTACGGACGCGGCAGCGGGGTGGGATCGACCCACAAGTCGCCAGCCTCCGCGCCTTTGACCACGTGATCCTCTGGGTACCGTCCGTCGGGCTCTTTCTGGACCCAACCTCCACGTGGACCGGGAGCAAGACGTTGCCGTCAAGGCTCCAGGGGGCCCCTGCCCTCATCGTGTTGGACGGTGTCCGCACGGAGTTTACTCGCCTCCCGCGCGCCGTCGCGGCGGCGAATATCCTCGAGCGGCGGGTGGTCGCTGACCTGCGCAGCGGCTCGTTCCGCGCCGAGCTCCGGGCCACGGGCAACTACGCTGCCGGCTACGGGGCCGTCACGACCGCTGATCCCGTGGCCTCGCTGCAATCCCGCGTCGGCGACGAGTTCGGGGTCCGCGTAACCCGCGCCGTGTTGGGGCCAAGGCCGTCTCTCGACGATCCCTACACAGCGCGGGTGGTCGCGCAGGGGGCGAAATGGCTCACACCCGGCGCAGCCGGCCGGGGGCGCATGCGCCTCGGGCCGCCGCCAGAACTGGTGGCAACCTGGGCCGACAAACCCGAGCGCACCGGCCCGCTGCGGATTCCCTTTGCCTTCTCGGTGGCGACGAGGATCGAGGTGCGGTTGCCGCGCGGCGCCCGCGCCAAGCTGTCGGGGCTGGCCAAGGCAGAAGCGTCGGACCTCGGCACCTACGAGGTGCGCGTCGAACAGCGCGGCGATGTGCTGACCCTCGATACCCGGTACAGCATCGAGACGACCGCGGTCTCGCCGACTGACTACACACGCTTCAGGGCCTTCCTGGCCCGCGCGGACAAGGCCCTGGGCGCCACGATCGACCTGGAGGGGCTCCCATGAGTCACCGACACCTCCTGGTTGTCGCGCTGGCGCTCGGCCTGGCCGCCTGTTCGACAGCCCCACAGACGCTGCCGGGGATCGACAGACTCGGCACACCTGGCCGCACCTGGGGCACCTGGATGGACGGCGGCCCCACGCCCGACGCTCTGCGCACGTTCACAGCGCACTCCACCGACCCGGTCGGACGATTTGGCGCCGGCGAGGCCGCTTTCATGCTGGGCCGCTACGAGGACGCGTGGGACCTGCACGCCGAGGTCGTGGCGCAACACCCCGACCACCCGCTGGCGCGCTGGTCCGCATTGAGGCTGCTCGAGCTCCGCGCGAACACGCCGGGCATTGGCAGCCGGACCGCGTACCTGGTCAGCCGTTTGCGGCAACCCGCGTCCGACGACGCAGCCACCGCGGTGCTCGTGGCCCTGCTGGCGTCATCCAGTCAGGCGCAGAGAACGCAGCCACCGGCGCTGTCGGTCTGGCGCACCGCCGGTCCCTACGGCAACCACCCAATTGGTGACCTCAACCGCACCTTTCCACCCGACGAACGCGCCACGATCGTCCGCGAGCCCGCGTCGTCACTGACGGAGTTGGTACAGGTTCGCATGCTCCGCGACGACGAGGCGGACCCATCGCTGCTGCGCCTGCCTGCCCGCGGACCGGGCACGTACTACCAGGAGGCAGAGTTTGCGACGAACCGGGCCGGACGCTGGGTGCTGCATCTGGAGCTACCGCACGACACGAAGGTCCTGCTGGACGGCGTGGAACTCGTCCGCCGTGACATCCTGGACACCAGCGCGCCGGAGCAGCTGCTGGTGGAACTCGACCTGGGCGCGGGCCTCCACAGGCTCAGGTTGCGCACCGCGTGGACGGGCGAGCGGGCCCATTGGCGGGCCCAATTGGTGCCGCTGGAGAGTCAGCTGACCGCCGAAGACCACCTCAAACCAGGGCCGGGCGCGTCGGCCATCGAGGCGACCTCGGGCGCGCGGGTGCGGCATGTCGGGAGTTTTCTCGCCGCGCTGCCCGTCATGGCCGGGGTCAAAGCTGGACGCGACCCCTTGGCTGCCTACCTGCGGGCTCGATGGTCGGTCGAGTTTGCGCCCGCAGACACCGCCGACGAGGCGGTGGCCCGACTTCGGGAGATCGCACCCAAGTTCGTCGGCACAGCGCTGGTGTCCGGACGGGCTGCCCAGCGCCTCGGCGAGCTGCGCTACCTGGACCCAGCCGCAGCGCAGATCAGAGGCCTGGAGGCGTATACGCGCGGTGTCCAGCGTCACCCCGACGCAAACGCATTGGCACTGCAGCAGGCGCGCGGGTTGCTGGCATCCGGCCGCTGGGGCGACGGCGTGGACATCGCTACCAGGCTCGTGCGGGGACGAGACGATCTGTCCGCGCTGCTCCTGCTTGCAGACGCCTATACCGCCCGCGGCTGGTGGCAGGAGGCCCTGCCCACTCTCGCACGGGCACAGGATCTCGCGCCGCGATCCTGCGCCGTTGCCTCGCGGTGGTTGGCGGTTCGGACGCGCCTGGGGGACCTACCGGACGCATCCGAGGATCTGATCGCCGACCTGCCCACCTCGTGTCGCGCAGTCGGGCAGATCATCGCCGAATCCTTCCCGGCGGACGAGTCCGGTTCCAGTCCCGCGGAGCTGGCGCTGATTGCCCTGCTGCGCGCGGACCCGTACGACTCGCGGCGGCGCGTTGATCTGGCCCGCCAGCGGTGGACCACAGGACGGGTCGACGACGCCCTCGAGACCCTCGGGCGAGGGGCCGAAGCGAACCCCTGGGACGTGCAGGTCCACATGGCACGGGCCGACCTGCTGCGCTCCGTCGGACGGGCCGATGAAGCCCTGGAAGTGCTCGACCGAGCGCTGACGGCTACGCCCGGAGACCTCCGGCTCCTGCGCGCCCGAGCCTGGGTAGACGGCCGCCTCTTCATGGCCGACGCCCGCGAACCCGTGACCGACGAAGACCTCGCGGCACTTCCCACAGACACGACCACCGTGGCGCTCGACCGGCGCCATGTCCGCGTTCACCGCGACGGCGCCACCACCACCCTGTTCCACCGCGTTGTACGGGTCGCCTCCCGCGCCGATGCCGAAGAGGCTGGCGCCGTCTCCGTGCCGGACGACGCCATTGTGCTCGCCGTCAGAACCCGCAAGGCCAACGGCCGCACCCTCGACGCCAGACCGGCGGCTTCGCGCCTGCTCCTCCAATCGTTGGAACCCGGCGACACGGTGGAGGTCGAGTACCTCGTGCACGCTTCACCACGGAGCAACGGCGACCGCTTCTGGCCCGTCGTACACGTGTTTGGCGACCCCAGGTGGACGACCGCGCGCGCCGTGCTCTCCATCGAATTCCCTACCCAGATCGAGCACACCATCGCGACCTCGGCGGCCTGCTGCAACCGCGAGACACTCGCCCGAGGCGCGGCCACGACGCTACGAACCTGGCAAATGGACGGGCTGCCACCGCAGCGCGCCGAACGCGACTCGCCCGACGCTTCTGTGTGGGCGCCCTATGTCGCCATCACTGTTGGTGACGAGATCGAGGAGTACCGGCGGGCCCTGGCCGGCCTCACCGCCATCTCCACCCGGAGAACGCGCAGGATCGAACGGCTCGTGGCAACCATCCGCCCGGAGATTGGCGGCCAGGAAGCCTGGGCGCGCAGCATTTTCAACTGGGTCACGCACCAGGTGCCGCGACGCACGACGGATCTGAGCACCCCGGCGAGCTCCATGTTGGCCGCGGGCAGCGGGTCACCAGCGGTGCTCACCGCAGCACTCCTTCGGGTCGCCGGCATCCAGGCGGATGTGGCGCTCGTGCAATCGCAACCGTCGGCCTCGGAACCGAGCCCGGAGTCCTTCACGTCCGCGGTCGTCCGCTGCGTCCTGGATGGGCAGGAAGTCTGGTTGGATCCCAGCTTGACCTACATGCCCTTCGCCTACCTGCCGCCGCGCCTCCAGAACGCCAGCGCTCTGGTGCTCGGCCTCGCGCCTTCCCCCGGCCGCGCCACCACGCCGACGGGGAATCCCGACGACGAGAGAAGAGACATTGTCGAGACGCTCTCCTTCGACCTCGCTGGCAACATCGTCGGCGAGGCACGACTGGAGCTGCGCGGGGAGACCGCGGCGGTGGTCCGTGAGCAGCTCGCGGCGCGGCCCGGCGAGCCGTCGCGTCGCCAGATCGCGGAGACCATCGCGTCGGCGGAGTTTCCGTCGAGCAAGGTCACCCGCTACGAAATCACCCGAACTGAGGAGCGCGGCGTCCCGCTCGTGGTCCAGTTTCGGTTTGAGCAGCCGTTTCGCGGCAGGCGCGAGCCGAGCCGTCTGCAGATGACCCACAGCCTCGCGCCGCAGCAGCTGACACCGCGCTATGGACTGGGCGATCGGCTCACACCGCTGTTGCTCAGCCAGGTGCGTCGAAGTCGCGCCCGCGTGACGGTGATTCCACCCCGCGGATGGCAGGTCAGTACGCCGATGACCACACGGGACATCAACACACGGTTCGGCTCCCTTTCGCGGCGGATCGAGCCCAGGGGCGGGCGTCTGGAGGTAGAGGATGGGTTTGCGCTCATACCCCAGCTGGTGGAGTTGAGCGCGCTCGCCGATTTCCGCGCTTTCGCCGCGGCGGTCGATGAGTCGTCGCTGCTTCAGATCGAGCTGCGTCGCGTGGAACCTTGAGAGGAGGCAGTCAGAACCGACCGGCCCACACGACACCCGCAGCGTCCGGGCCGAGCATCGCAGGGGCGATGGCGGTGGCGGCATCGTCGGGCGCGAGCAGCAGCATGACCACGCCGGTCACCGTCGCCGCCGCGCCGATCCCGTACAAGGTGTAGACCGTCAGCTGGCGGCCCTCGATGTCGTCGCGCAGACTCTCGTACGCAGCCTCGTCGCCGGCACTGGCCGCGGCCTTGAAGTCGTCCACGAGTGAAGCACCCGCGACGTCCAGGGCCACCCCCGTTGCCAGGAAGACCCCACCGCCGATGGTGAGACCCCAAGCCACGTAGTCATACCCCGTGGCGCCGCCGTCCGACGGACCAGGGTCGACCACCGGATCCGGGTCGGGCACCGGGTCCACCGGATCGACCACGGGATCAGCCTCCACCACAACCGGCGCCTCCACCCCGCAGGTTCCCAACTCGTCGAGGTAAGCCTGTGCGGACTCGACGTCGCCCTCCGACGCATCCACGCGTCCCACGAAGGTCTTGTACGCCGCCACAGCCGCGGTGCAATCACCCTTCTTGTGGTAGCAGCGGGCGATGTTGTAGTCGATGATCGGGTCGTCCCGCAGGGTCTTCGCCTCGATGTACTTCAAGATCGCAGCGTCGAAACTCCCCTCGTAGGCGAGCTTGGTCGCCTCGGAGATCGTGTCGCGGAAGGCCTCGGTGTTGTCCTGGGCCAGGGCGGGGGCCGCCCAGACAGCGAGCAGGACTGTTGCGATCAGCACGCGGAGCACTTGCATCAAAGACCTCACAGCTTGGGCACCACGACCGTCCCTTTGCCCTTTGGACTCGTGGACCCGCCTTTGTCACTTGTACCCTTGCCACCCGGATCTTTGGTACCCCCGGTTTTTCCGTTCGTCTTTCCGCCGGTCTTGCCGCCGGTCTTGCCGCTGGTCTTGCCACCGGTCTTGCCACCGGTCTTGCCGCTGGTCTTGCCGCCGGTCTTGCCGCCAGTCTTGCCACCCATCGCGGGCGGCGCACCGTCGTCACCGTCGGGCGGGGTGTCCGCGTCGTCGGTGGTCACCTCAAGCCGCACATCGTACTTGTTGTCGTTGTCCACACGTACCTCGATGGGCGCACTCTGGAAGCCCTCCAGGCGCACTTCGAGCTGCACGAATTTGTGGTCCGCCTTCTCCAGCTCGAGCGTCATCGGCGTCAGCCCAAGATACTCCTCACCCTTGTAGACCGTGGCGCCCTCCGGTGTGCTCGCCACAAGGATCTTCACCATCTCGATCTTGGGTGGGGTGGCCGCGACGTCCGGCTCCTCCACGGCGGCGATCGCCGCATCGGCGGCCTCCTGGCTGCCCGCATCGACCTCGGCGACCAGCCCAGTCCCCTTCTGGTTCTGAACCACGTCCAGGACCACCCAGCCGACGACGCCAAATCCAGCCAGGAGCAGCACCGCGATGGCCACGATTCCAAAGATCATCGGCCCGCGCGACTTCTTGGACCGACCGGTGATCACTTCGGGAATCTGGCTCGTGTTGAGCTTCGTCGACACGTCGATGCTGGCCTGGGGATCCACCTGTCGCAGATCGCGCAGCATCTCGCTGGCGGAGGGGTACCGTTGGTTGATGTCCTTCTGGGTTGCGCGCTGGATCACGGGACCGAGCGGCCCGCGCAGCACCCAGTCAGGGATGGGCGGCGGCTCGGCGGCCAGCTGCTGCACGGCCACATCCATGGAGCTCTCGCCCGTGTACACCGTCTTGCCCGTCAGCGCTTCGGTCAGCAACAGGCCCAGGGCGTAGAGGTCTGTGGCGGGCTGGATGCCCTTGCCGCGCACCTGCTCCGGCGCCATGTAAAACGGTGTCCCGAAGCCTATCCCCGTCTTGGTCAGCTGCTTGTTGGAGCTCTCTTCACCAAACGCCTTTGCGATCCCAAAATCGAGCACCTTCACAAAGTCCGGTTCGCCGACGATGGTCTGCAGAACCATGATGTTGGCGGGCTTCAAATCTCGGTGAATGATCCCGTGCTGGTGGGCCTCGGCAAGCGACTTCAGGATCTGCACGCCGACCCGATGTACACGGTCGATGCTCAGGGGTCCTTCCCCTTTGGCCAGCCCGTCCAGGGTCTGACCCTCGAGGTACTCCATGGCGATGTAGAGGACGTTGCCCTCGGTCTGCCCGAAGTCATAGAGGCGGATGGTATTGGGGTGGTTCAGGTTGCGGGCAAGGATCGCCTCGCGCCGGAAGCGCTCGACCATGTCCTGGTGCACCATGGCCTGCGGGAGCATCACCTTGAGGGCGACAACGCGCTCCATGCCTATCTGCGTCGCCTTGTAGACGATGCCGAAGCCACCGCGACCAATTTGCTCGTCAATGCGATACCGGCCATTGACCAGATCGCCGAGCGTCGGGACCTTGAACCCGCCCGTCATGCTGCGCCGAACCCCCCCGAGGGACTTAGGAATTGCGAACCATACCACCGAAATGGGCCCGCCGCCACGAACCCATTTGTCGTCACTCTGGCACCAACTCTTCAATCGCGGCGTAATTGACGCCCGCCCGGTCGTACAAAATCGACAATGGGTTGGCCGGGCCGAGCCCGAGCGCCACCGCAGCGCCACCGGAGACCGCCGCGGTCGCCAGCTCTTTGGCGGCCTCGATGGCCGCGAACATCTTCTTGCCGCGGGCGAGGTAGGCGGTGAGCGCGGCGGAGAACACCGCGCCGGACCCTGCGACAAACGGTGACTCGATTCGGTCCGACCCAAACTCGACAAAGCCCGACCCGTCGAACACCCAGTCCACGGCGTGCTTCTCGTCTGGCGCGCAGTGGCCGACCACGACGCCGACGCCCTGGTCGTAGACCGCGCGCATCGCCTGTCGCAGGCTCTCGTTGCCGCGCACCGGCAAGCCGCTCCACAGCGCGGCCTCGTGGGTGTTGAGGACCACCACGCTGCTGAGCGGAAGAATATCGACCCGAAGCGCCTCGGCGACGTCGTCGGAGGCAATCCGCGCGCCAGCCTTGTCCACAATCTCCGGGTCGAGCACCACAGATCGGGGGGCGTCTCCGAGCGCGCCCCGAACGAGCGTCACTGCGTCCAGAGATTCCACAGCGCCGACCTTGACCGCGTCCGGTGGCGCCGTCGCCCAGGCGGCCGCCAGCTGGGCGTCGACGGCCTGTCCGGAGATGGGAAAGACGCCGGCCTGTGGACCCCGCGCCCGCACGCCGCACGCGACGAGCACCGGATGCACCCCCACCGCCGCGAACGTCCGTGCGTCCGCCGCCAGGAACCGCGCGCCCAGCGGGTCATGGGCCGAGATCGAGCAGGCGGCAGCCGCGCGCCGCCTCATCTGCGGGCCGGAGCCATCGATGCCGAGAAGCTTGTCCAGAATCATCGCGTCCCTCCAAAAGCACTGTCCCGCAACGCCCGCGCGCGCGCCTGGATTCTCGCCGGCTCACGGTCCTCAAACACCGCACGGATGACGGCCACGCCGTGCGCGCCCGCGTCGATACACAACGCGGCGTTGTGGCATTCAATGCCGCCGATCGCGACGATGGGAATCTGCACCGCTCGCCGAACGGCGCGCAGCACGTCGGGCCCGCGCGGCGCGGAGGCGTCCGGCTTGGAGCCATGTGCATCAAAGATGGCGCCCACGCCCACATAGCTGGCTCCCGCGGCCTCGAGCGCCCTGGCAGCCTCGGCGCTCCCGGCAGACCCGCCCACGAGGAACCCCGGCGGCGACAGCGCACGCGCAGCTTCCACGGGAAGATCCGCCGGCCCCAGGTGGACCCCGGCGGCTCCGGCCGCCAGAGCAATGTCCAGACGATCGTTGACGAGAATGGGGACGCGGGTCGCAGCCACCAGCGCCACGGCGGCGCTATGGATCGCGCGCGCGCTGGCGCCCTTGGCGCGCAATTGCACGCAGGTCGCCCCACCACGGATCGCTGCAAGGACGCGCTCGACGAGGTCATCGCCGAGTCCGTCGGTCAGCACCATCACTCGGGGGTCAAACTCCACGAGTGCTCCAGCCCCATGCGTTCTGCCTGCATGTCGGCGCGGTAGCTGGAGCGGACGAGCGCGCCCGCCTCCACGTGGCGGAATCCCATGGCGCGCCCGGCTTCGGCCAGGGCCTCAAACTGCTCGGGCGTGACCCAGCGGCGCACCGGAAGGTGCCGCGGGGAAGGCCGGAGGTACTGGCCCAGGTTCACGATGTCCACGTCGTGCGCGCGCAGCGCCCGCAGCGTCTCCAGCACCTCGTCGTCCTCTTCGCCGAGGCCGAGCATCAGACCGCTCTTGGTCACGGCGCCCTGCGCCGAGGCGTGCGCCAACACGCCCAACGTGCGCTCGTAGCGCGCCTGGGGGCGCACCTCGGCGTGCATTCGCTCCACGGTCTCGATGTTGTGCGCAAAGACGTCCGGCCCGGCCTCCACGACCTTCGCGACATCCCCGAGGTTGCCCTTGAAGTCTGGGGTCAGCACCTCGAGCCCCATTGATGGGCACGAGACCTTGATCCGGCGGATTGTCTCCGCCCAGATGCCGGCCCCACCGTCCGGCAGATCGTCGCGGTCCACG
>CALBXO010000580.1 GCA_937890335.1 uncultured Pseudomonadota bacterium
ACCGAGATTCGCGTCACCCACGGGGACACGGGTGCGACGCTCGCGCGAGAAACCCTTGCGCAGCCGGGAGACTCCTACGTGCTGGACTCGCCCCCAGACATCGTGCGCGTTCAGGCGACGCGGCCGGTCCTGGTGCTCACGGGGCGCCCCGCGCTCGGGACAGCCCATGGCAGCGGGCTGCAGTCCACGTCGGGTGACCTGGGATCCCTGTTCTGGGCCATCGGTCCGGGTGTTGTGTCGGTGGTGACCAGCCGCCCGCTCGGCCAGCCGGACCCGCGCCTGACCATCGCCCGCGCGCCCGCCGAGCAACTGGAGCTCGCCGACGCGGCCGCAGTGACCGCACGCCACGCCATCTTCGACGTGACCGGCCTGAGCGGGCGCGGCCTGTTGCTGACCGCGTCCACGCCTGCGACAGCCCAACGGTCGGTGCTCGGCGGGCTCGGCGAGGCGTGGGTGGTGCCCATCCGCTCCACCCGCGGCGAGTCCGGCGTGACCAGCCGCGGCGCGGGACGGACCCGGGAATCGTTGGCGATCTGGGCTCCGTATGGCGGGACCGTGACCCTCACGGATCTCAGCGACGGCGATGACACCGCCGCGCGGACGGTGCCTCGGGACGGACTGCTGTTGGCGCCCGGCCCTTTCGTGGACACGGTGGAGGCGACTGGACCGGTCCAGATCATCGACCCGCTGGACGATGACCTGTTTGAAATCTCCGCTTCGGCGCCGGTCCTCGCGGTCACGGGCGCCTTTGGCGTCCGGCACCGAGGTGCCGCCCTCGCCTCCTCGCCACTGTCGCCAGGGCGCTATGCAGCGCTCGTTCCCGCTGCCCAGGGCCGGCTGACGCTTGTGGCGGCCCAGCCCGGGGAGGCGACGGTCACCACCCTGGTCGCGCGGGAGACACCGCCAACCCCGGTTGGGCTGGACCTTGGCGACTGGGCCGGCGCCGGCCCCTTCCACATCTCCACCCAGGTCGAGATGGAGTCCGTCGTGTTGGTGGAATCCACGACTCCCTTTGTGGCATTCATGGCGCCGGACGGAGCCTGTTGCGGGCCGTGGTTTGTGCCGGCACTTCCCCCGGCTTCCCCCACCGCGGCGGTTGCCCGGGCCGGCAGCGACCTCACGCTGTGTCCCCTCCAACGGGTCGTCTTGTCTGGGGCGCTCAGCTTCGACCCGCAGGGCGCCGAGGTGGCGCTGGTATGGGACCTGGACACGTCGGCCAACAGCGACGGCGTGGGCAGCTCCGACGACGACGTAGACGCGACCGGCCGGGAGGCCGTGTTCCTCGCCGGGGCGCCCGGCGACACACAGGTGAGGCTGCGCGCCACGGGCGACGGCCCCAGCGGCTACGACACGCTTGTGGTGGCGGTGCAGCACCCCGCCCTCCCCGTCTGTGGCGGCGACACGGACAACGACGGCGTCGGTGGCATCAACGACAATTGCCGCGACAACCCCAACCCGGACCAGCGGGACACCGACGGCGACGGCGCTGGCGATGCATGCGACGACGACCTGGACAACGACGGCGTCGCCAACGCCGACGATGTCTGCCCGGCGACGCCGGATCCCCTACAGGAGGATCTGGACGACGACGGAGTGGGCGACGCCTGCGATGCGGACGTCGACGGTGACGGCGTGGAAGACGTCGTGGACAACTGTCCGCAGACCTTCAACCGCGATCAACTCGACACCGACGGCGACGGGACAGGAAACCTCTGCGACGCAGATCAGGACGGTGACTCGCATCCCAACGCCCAGGACAACTGCCCGACGATCCCCAACCAGAACCAAACGGACACCGACGGGGATGGGTTGGGCGACCTCTGCGACGTAGACGATGACTCCGACGGGATCCCGGACCGTGACGACAATTGCGTGGTGGTAGCCAACCCCGACCAGGCCGACGTAAACGGCAACGGCGTCGGCGACGCCTGCGAACCCGACAGCGACGAGGATGGTACGCCCGACAGCACGGACAATTGCCCTCAGCTTCCCAACCCCGACCAGGCGGACCTCGACACGGACGGCACCGGGGACGCATGCGATGCGGACACGGACGGGGACGAGCTACCGGACGCAGACGACAACTGCCCCCGTGTCCCAAACCCCGATCAGACCGACGACGATGGCAACGGAGTCGGCGACGTCTGCGAGGCCGACTCAGACGGCGACGGCGTACCCGATCACAGAGACCTCTGCCCCGAGGTGCCCGACGACCAGGCGGATCTGGACGGGGACGCCGTGGGGGACGCCTGTGATCCCGACCTCGACGGAGACGGCCTGGATGTCGCCGGCGAACAGTCCGCGGGTACGCGCGCGGACCAGGCCGACACAGATGCAGATGGTCTTGGCGACGGACGCGAGGTCCTCGAGACCGGCACCAATCCCACGCAGTTCGACACCGACGGTGACCGCCTGGGCGACGGGGCGGAAGTGGAGGCCGGGAGCAACCCGCTGCTGGTCGATTCGGACTCCGACGGCGTGGAAGACGCGGACGAGTCGGGCTGGAACGAAGACTCGGACCTGGACGGCCTCATCAACGCTCTGGACCCAGACTCCGACAACGGCGGTGTGGACGACGGGACCGAAGCCCAGAACATGACCAATATGCTCGACCCCACGGACGACAGCCGCCGCGACGCGCCGCCGGAGACGTCCGTGTCGGGCAGCTGCTCCAGCGCAGGCACTGGAGCCACATGGCCCAGGACGCGCTTGCTGATCGCACTTTGGCGGTTATCCTCCGTGCGTGGTCACTGACACCCCATCGTCAAACACGCCTCTGGCCGCTCCCACCACACCGGTGCCCAGCGCGCCGAACCCCGCCGAGCTGAGCGGACGATCCCTGGCTCTGCGCACCATCGCGGGCGTCGTGATCCTGTTTGGCGGGGCTGCGGTCGGCGCGTTCCTGCTCAAAGATGACCTGACGCGCGCCGGGGTTTGGTTCTTTGAGGTCTACGGCCTTGTGGGCCTCGTCCTGGGCACATTGGCGACCGACGTGTTTGGCGTCCCGGTTCCCGTCGACGTGTATCTCGCCGCTGCCATCACCGCGGACAAGCCCGCGATCCCGATTCTCGCGGTCGCCAGCGTCACCAGTGTCGTCAGCGGGAACATCGCGTACGCCCTTGGGCACGTGCTGGACAGGATCCCGCTGCTCGGCCGACTGGTCCGACGCTACGAGGACAAAGGCAGACAGGCGTTCGCAAAGTGGGGGGTGACAGCGGTGGCGATCGCGGCCTGGACTCCGCTGCCGTTCTCCATCGTCTGCTGGTTCGCCGGCGCCTTCCGCATGCCGTGGCGGCGGTTCTTCCTGGCCACCCTGCACCGCGCTCCGCGAATCATCCTCTACTACTACGTCATTGCCCTGGGTTGGATGGCTGGGGCTGCTTGACGGCCGCGCTCCACCGGGCCGGGAACACAGTGCTCGGGAGGTCTTTGACCGGCGTCGTACAGAATCCGTAGCCCAGCTGCACGCTGTCTCCGCTGACCCCGTCGCCAAACAGGTAGAGGATGGCAAAGCAGTCCTCCGTGGGGGTGTCGAGCATGACGTAGAGCTCGTCCCAGCCCTTCATCGCCCCGGCGTTGCACTCCGCGCAGCCGACATAGCTGAACGCGTAGACGTCGTACCGACGCCCGAGCAGATCAACGTGGCCGGTGCCGTCGTCGGACAGCGCCAGCCGCGGAGAATCGATGGTGTAGCCGCCCACAAGGCCCTCCGGCGCCTTGACCGGACCAAAGTCCACATGCGACTCGGCGGGCTTCTGGATGCGCGAGCAGGCACCCGTCGCCTTCTCGTACTCCAGGTCGTCCCAATGGGACTCCCAATAGATGTCCGTCAGCGCATCCTCGCGGCAGTACAGGTAGAAGATGTAATAGCCCTCGTCGTCCACGGCGAGCACGTCGTAGAGGACGTAACCGTACTCCTTCCAGTCCTGGACCTCGTAGACAAAGCCGCGCAGCTCCTTGTCGTCCACGGCGATGGTTCCGGTGTTGCCAATGATCTGCACGTCGCCAATCCGGCGGGTCCCGCGGCCCTGGGAGCTCACGTTGAACTCCCGCCACAGGCGTGTCGGGCCCGGATCAGGGGCGACCTCCACGGGCTGCTCTGCGACTGTCCGATCCGCCACCGGATTGTCCCCGACGACCGGCGTCTGCGCGCCGGCGCACGCGGTCAACGTGGCCAGCAAGAGCGCGCCGAGCCCCCAGCGGATCAAGCCGCGGCCTTGTTGTTGATGGAGACCCCACGCTCGCCGATGCTGAGGACCTCCATCGGACAGACCTGGATACAGATTCCGCACTGGATGCACGCCGAGTTTCCGTTGTGAAACTGCTTCTGCTTCTGCGCGAAGTCCTGGACGATGATTCCCATCTGGCAGTAGCGCGTGCACTCGCCGCAGCCGATGCATTTGTCGTTCGCGTCGATGGCGATCTTGGAGAACCATTTGGACAAGAGCTCCATGTACGCCCGCAGCGGGCAGAAGAACCGACACCAGACCCGGTTGCCGAGGTACGGGTAGAAGGCCACGCCAATCACGCACGCGAGCCAGAAGTCGACCACGAGGTCGTACCAGCCAGCGGCGAACTTGCCCGCGTCGTACAACGCGCCGGAGGTGAGAAAACCCCAGGCGTTGGCGACGAGGTAGATTGTCACAGGAACCGCCGCGATGAGAACGATCTTCCCGATCCACTCCGCTTGGTACGACGTCTTTCCTCGGGGCGCCAGGTCTCGCCAGAAGTCACCGAGTGTCTCCGCCAGGCCTCCGCACCCGC
The DNA here is from genome assembly GCA_937890335.1 of uncultured Pseudomonadota bacterium. Lineage (GTDB taxonomy): Bacteria > Myxococcota_A > Bradymonadia > Bradymonadales > CALBXO01. The sequence continues at coordinate 4,765 of CALBXO010000580.1, forward strand.
ACATATAGGAACAGAATCGCTCACCGTTGAACCGGACAAACAGCGGCACAAGAATGAAGCTCGTGACGAGTCCCAGCGCGATCCACCCCACGGCGACCCCGGTGTTGGGCCCGCCCGGAACCCACCCGGGTGCGTCCACGACGCTCCAGAGGCTCAAGGGCCACGGTACGCTGAGTGAGTACATCTTGTAGCCGCGGTCGATGATGAGCGGCGCGAGTATCTCTGGGATGCCGAACAAGAATATCAACTGGAAGACGATGAGCGATACATACCGCATCTTCTGGGCGGCCAGCGGGTATTTCCGGTACGCCCGGATCCCGAACGCGGTGACGATGACCGCGTAGCAGCACGTGCCCCAGAAAGACCCGTTCACCTCCCGGAAACCCAGGTCCACCTCCAGGAATTTGTGCACCTGGGCGCCGTACCACATCAGCTCCCCCTGGCCCGGCATGAGGTCCATGTCGGCAAAAGGGAAGAACTTCTTCTTGGTCTTGAGCAGGTAGAACAGGTAGGTCAGCACCGCGAAGGTCGAGATGAAGGCGACGCGCTTTGCCGTCATCTGCCCAGCGAAATTCAGCCCGATCTTCTCCAGGAACGGCTTGGGCAGCTTGGTCCCATAGAAGACGAGCACAAGGTCATTGGGGATGGTCTTGGTCTCATCACCAACCTTGATGACCACCGCATCCGCGGTGATCTCCACGGGCGTGGCGTTCTTCTCGAACGTGATGGTTCCGGCGGCGATGAGCTTGTCGATGCGCTGCTGGTTGCCGAGTTTGGCACGGCTGAACGAGTCCTTGCGGTAGCAGATTGTCACGTCGGCGCCGGCGTCGGCGCAGGAGCAGGCCGCCTCCACGGCGGAGTCCCCGCCGCCAAAGACCGCGACCCGCTGGCCCTTGGTCAGGTCCGGATCCTTGAGGGTGTAGTGGACTCTCTCGTGGTCCTCACCGGGGACGCGCATGCGGCGGACGGTGCCGCGGCGGCCGATGGCCAGGATGACCCGCCTGGCCTTGTAGACGTTCTGCGACCCCTCCTCAGACTTGTAGCCGACCTCCGCGGCCTCCGCGGTCAAGCCCCCCTCGCCGACCTTGGTCGTGACGGTGAAGATGCCGCCGTCCTTCTGGACGTCCACGACCTCCTCCGGCTGGTGGAGCTTGAGTCCACGGTCGTCGATCTCCTGCTCCCACCGGTCGATGAGATCTTCCTTCTGGGCGTCCTCGAACCAGAAGTTGCCGCGGTTCTCCATCTCCCGCGGCTCGGAGAAGACGAACTTCGCCTTGGGGAAGTTCTGGATTGTGTTGAACGGCCTCTCCTTCTCCAGAAAGAGGTAGTTGGCGCCGGCGTCCTTGCACCCGATCGCGGCACCGATCCCCGCGGGGCCAGCCCCAATTACGATGACGTCGTGCACGTCGTCGCCGGGCTTGCCGGTCGCACCGAGCTTCTCCACCACCTTCCTGCCGACGTCGTAGCCCTGGTTGAGCGCCACCTTGATGATGGGTGCGTCGGCGAGGTCCCCCACAACGAACAAGCCCTTTACGTTGGACTCGTAGTCGGCGTTGAGGTCCGGCAGCTCGCGGATCCCCTGCTTGGGTGAGAACTCAAACGAAATCTTGAGGATGTCGACGGCAGCCATCTGGGCCCTCGGCCTTGCGGACGGGATGTCCGCGTGTGTGTTAACATCGGATACGGCGCACATCTTACGCGCCGTGGAGGCCAGGACCCAAGTTTGAAATCCTCTCTCTGTCTGGCAACGACCGTGCTCGTCCTCCTCTGCTGGGCGCGACAGGCGTCCGCCGACGATTTTTACGACTACATCGCCTCGCACTGCCTGATCGATACCTTGGCCCGGACGCCGTACGCCCTGGGTTGGGAGACGTGGATCAAGGAGGAGCGGAGGTCGCGCAGTTTTGTTCCCAAACACTCACCGACGCCGATCCGCCGCGCCTACGGGATTCCAGACCCCGGCACCGACGGTGCGCGCGCCCGGGCTGCGATGCTTCGCAAGGAATGGGGCGCGAAGCCGCGCTCCCACGTCGTCGATTGCAGGGTCGACTTTCCGCCCGGCGACCCGAAGGATCCGAAGGCGACGCGGACCTGGTACACAGCGTACCTGCCCGAGGCCCTCATCCGAGACCCGGCGACAGTGCGCAGCGTTCTGCTCCTTGTCCCCGGCGGCAACGGCGGGCGCACGCGGTACTTCCTGACCCCGATCCCCCGCAAGACCATCTACCACAAGATGTCGGGTGGGCTTCAGACCAAGTACTTCACGGACGAGTGGCTCAAGGCGCACCCCGGCGCGTCCGCGCCCATCATCGCGGCCACAAACGGGCCGGCGCTTTTGCACACCAACGGTCCCGTCACTTTCTTCACCGAAGACATGCCGTCCCACCTGGCCACCACGTACCTGGGTCGCCCCCACACGGAGGTCGCCCTGGGCGTGGAGGGGATCAGCAGCGGCAGCCGCGAGCTCATGTACGCGTTCCGGGCCAAGCCCGCAGCGTTCAACACATTGGGCCTGACGTGCATGCATTGCCGGCGCAACGACGGAATCGACCCAGACAAACACCTGGGCACGGACGTGGAGCGGTGGGCCTGGCTTGAGACGGTCGGACAGCGCGCCCGCGACGGGCACCTCCACATTCGCTTCAGCGTCGGCAACCGCGACAACCAATGGGGGTGCAACAAAGAGTTCCACGACCTGTTTGTCGAGGCTGGCGCGCTGGCAGAGGCGGAGCCGCGCTACGACCGATGCAAGGCGGACCACGAGGTCGGCCCCGATTGGTGCGACACACATTGGGACGGCTTCTACCTGGTGGAGGGGGCGGCCCACCACTACGGCCTGCTCATCCAAAGCTGGCGGCCGCAGCTGAATTGGCACCTGGAGCGCCTCGACAAGGTCGTGCAGACCGTCTACACCGAATGAGGTTCACTACATACCCGTTGGAGACTCCATGAACTCGAAGTGGTTTGCCGTCGCTGCGCTCGCAGCCGTCCTGTTGTCCTCCTCTGTCGCCACCGCTGACATTGGCCGAACATCCCGCGGTGCGAACGCGATCTTCCCGGGCACCTTCGACCTCGGCGTCGATTTCGCGGTGCTCTACAGTTCCACGACGATTCCGACCAAGGACCGCGACGGGAACGAAGTTGGCTCGGTGAACACCAGCGACCTGTCCCTGCTGCCGACCCTCAACGCGCGCTACTTCGTCCTCAAGAACCTGGGTGTCGGCCTGGCCGGCACCTACTTCATCGAGAGCACGTCCACCACCATCGAGGCGGACGACCAGGACACGGTCGAGACCGGCTCCACCAACTCGGGCTTCGTCGTACTCGGGCAGGGCAAGTACTTCCTCCGGCTCGGCAACAGCTTCTTCTTCGCCCCCGGACTCGGCGCGGGCGCGCTGTTTGGAACGCAAGAGGTCGACGACCCGTCCGGCGGATCCGGCGCCAAGATCGAGCGCTCCATCAGCGGATTTGCCGGAAAGCTCGACCTGGGCTTTGTGTTCTACGGTGGCCAGCAGCTCAACCTGCGCGCGGGTGTGGATCTCCTGTTCCGCAGCGGGACGGTCAACCCCACGGCCGACGAGGAGGAGGCCGGCATCGAAGGCCAGGACTTCACGCGCGTCGACGCGACGGACAGCATGGGCCTGGGCTACTCGTTCTGATGGACGGACTCGACCTGTCCTCGCTCTGGAATATGAGCGACCCGGCTGCGTCCGAGCAGCGCTTTGTGACTCTGGCTCTCGAGGCGACCTCACAGGTGGCGCGCGCCCAGGGTCTCCAGCGGCACTTTGACGCCGCCCACGCAACTCTCGACGGCCTCGAGCCACTCGTCGAGGGAGGCCGGCCCCGCGTCCGGTACCTGCTCGAGCGCGGGCGCGTGTTCAACTCCTCCAAGGACAAGGCCGCCGCTCGCCCGCTGTTCGTCAGCGCCATGGAGCTCGCCGTCGAGCTCGGCGAAGACGCGCTCGCCGTAGACGCCGCGCACATGATTGCCATCGTCGAGTCCGGAGACGCCGCGCTGGAGTGGAACCGCAAGGCCCTGGCCATGGCGGAGGCCTCCGAGGCACCGGCAGCGCGCAAGTGGCTCGGCTCGCTGTACAATAACATCGGCTGGACGCTCCACGCCGCCGACCGATTTGAGGAGGCGCTGGACCTGTTTGAGAAGGCGCTGGAGTTCCGCCGCGACGCCGGCAGCCAGAACGCCATCTGGATCGCCCAGTGGTCCATTGCTCGCTGCCTTCGATCCTTGGAGCGTTTTGACGAGGCGGTGAACCTCCAGCACGCGCTGCGCACCGAGCGGGAGTCCGCCGGCGCCCCCGGTGGCTACAATTACGAGGAGCTCGGGGAGCTGTCCCTGCGCTCCGGCGACAGGGTCGAGGCCGCGACCTGGTTTGCGCTGGCGCACGAGCTGCTCAGCCAGGACCCATGGCTCGTCGCAAACGAGGCCGAGCGGCTGGAGCGACTCGCCACGCTGGCTCGTGGCTGAACGCAGGCCCGAGATCCCCGTAGCCCAGCGGCGCGCCGCGGCGTTGGCCTACCTGACCGCCGTACCCTTCGGACCCGTCATCCCGCTCGTCATCCTGGTCTTGTTCCGCGCAGCGGAGCCTCCCTTCGCGCGCTTCCACGCGATTCAGGCCGCGGCGCAGTATGCGTACGTGGTCGCCGCGGCGCTCCTTGCGATGGTGTTCATCATCCCGACCTTCGTCGTCGGGTTCCTGCAGACACCGCCGGAGGAGTTTTCGCAGGCGCCGCCCACAATCATCCTGGTCGGCACCTTCTGCGGCGGCGGGCTGGTGCTGCTGACCGTCGCCGCGCAGATCCTGGCCGCGCCGTTGCTCGCGTCGCTGGCCTGGAGGGGGAAGATGTTCCGCCTCCCGATCATCGGGCGGGTTCTGGCGGCTGACGTCGACTCACTCTGAGTACACAGCCCGCACGACGAGCAGCGTGACGGCTGCGCACGCACCGCCCAGGCTCGCCACACCGAGCAGCCACGCCACCAGCAGCGCCTGGGCCGTTGCTGTCAGCGCGCCCGGACTGTCCCATCCGATGAGAACCGGGAGCGCCGACATGCCGAGAACGACGGCGTTGGTTGGGCTCATCCAGCGCGAGGCAGCCGCCGCCCACGGGCTCGAACCGTGGGTTGCGTGCACCGCCCCCGCGACGACTCCCGCCAACACAGCTCCGAGCGCCGGCGCGGCCGAAACCACGACTGTCAGCGTCGAGCCACCGCGCTCGAGGAAGGACGCAGCGCAGGCAATTCCGACCGCCACTGACGCCACCCAGACCAGATCCGCCCCCACAACCGACAACCCCCACAGCAACCCACGGCCCATGGCAACCTCCCCTGCTCAAGAAGGTTCACGGCCTCACGCTCAGGATGTTGCGTGCATATTTGGGCGAGCACCCAGACGCGTCCGGCCGCGCCGGGAAGTCAGGGCGTGCTGGTGGCGCGAAGCCATGTGGCCAGCGGGCCAAAAACCGCGTCCTGGGCGGTGTGGCTGACGAAGAGATCAGCGTGCGCGAACCACACGTCGTCATCCCCCACGTGCAGCACCTCCGCGGTGGGAATGGGGCCGCGCACCGACAGGACCGCGGCGGGCGGCACGATGCCGTCGCGGTTGGCGACCACGCACAACACCGGCAGCGTTCGGTCGCGCAGCGCGCGGGTCACATTGCGGCCCCCCACCGTCATGTCGCCCTCCCCGACCCACCGCGCAATCTGCCGATTGAGCCGTGGGCTGGGATTCTCCACCGTCTTGACCAGCTCATCCGCCGACCGCAGATCGACCTGGCTGGCGTTGATGTAGATGCTCAGCAGTCCCGGTAGCCGCTTCACCACCGGCAGCACGAGTCGCGCCCCCGCCCGTGTCCCCCGAATGGGCACCGCCCCCGCCAGTCGCGGCGACTTGAACGCCAACTTCACCAACGGGTGCACGTCGTCCCAGCGCAGTGGGCCACCGATGGACACCATCGAGGCCAGCCCGTGGTCCGCGTGGTGCGCCAGGAAGATGTAGAGGATGGAGGCACCCAGGCTGCAGCCGAGCCCGTGCACGTCCTGCCGCTCCGTCCGCGTATGCGTGCGCACCGTGTCCAGCGCGACCGGCACGTCCGTGAGAGCGAGCTCCCGGAACCCGATGCGACCTGCCCTTCGATGGAGGCGCCGGCTCTTGCCCTGGCCTCTGAGGTTGCTCGTCCACACCTCAAACCCGGCCTGCACCAGAAACTCGATCATCGAGAGCCCGCCGGGATGGAAACCCAGCACGAACGCATTCATCCCGTAGCCGGGGACCAGCAGCAGCGGCGGCTGGGTTGGGTCGAGCTTGGCGTCGTCCCAGTACTGGGCGACGTCGATTTCCCACCCGTCTTCCGTTCTGGGGCTGTACTCGTGGATTTTCATGCGAACGCGTGTACCACGCGGCCAGCGCCGTCCCAAGACCGCCGCGGCGGCAGCGCAGGCCCGCGCGAGGCGGAGGCAGCGACGCTCAAAACGAGTTCTCCTGCGACAGCCGTTGTGCGCGCGCGTGGTGCCGCTCGATGTCGTCCACGTGCTCCTTGAGCTCTCCCACCCGCGCCCAGAACACCTGCTTGGTCGCGCCGGCCAGGCGGTGAAGGCGCGTCGCTTCCGGCCAGGCATCCACAGCGCCCAGCAGGGCCCGCTGAAGGACCGGCCACACAAACGTGACCAGCATGTCGCTGTTCTCGTGCGTGCGCGGCTCGGGGCGCTCGATGATGTCGTGCCTGCGGAGCGCCCCCAGCACCAGGTGCAGCTCATCGGTCGGGCCCCCGGCCGCGCCGAGGTAGCTGATCAGAAGCGGCAGCGGCACTCTGGGCCCGAGCAGCGCGGTCAGGTGCGCCAGCCGGTCGATCTCCGGTCCCAAGGGGTGGTGCCGGGCCAGGAACAGGAGCGGCAGGCGCGCGGACTCCGACAAGCGCCTGGGAATGTGGAGCGAGCTGGCGGCCCCCGGCGCCAGCGCCAGGCCGTCCGCGGCACGCACCAGACGGCCCCTCTCGAGCAGCTCCACGCCGTAGGACTCGATCAGACCTGGATGCCCGGCGGTCAGCACAGCCATCTCGTCGAGCAGCTTTTGCCCGACGACCGCGTGCCGCTCGCCAGTGGATGCGGCCCCCTCAATCACGAGCCGCGTCAGCACATCTGCGTCGCGAGGCGCCAACGGGCCAAGGGCCCTGGCTTGCACCCGATCCGGATGGTCGACGCGCAACGACAGCGCCAGCCGCGCAATGGGAGGCTCCAGGCAGATCGCCTCTCTCTGCAGCGAGAGGACCAGCACCAGCGGGGCCCGCAAAGGTCCCATGAGATGAACCAACGCCTCCAACAGCTCCGACATCTCGGGGCCGGCTGCATGCGCGTCGTCCAGATGCAGCAGCAACGGGCGCGATGCGGCGATGGTCAACAAGAGGCTCGCGACCTTCCGGCTCGGCAGTTGCTCCCCGGAGAACAGCGCGGTGAACACGTCCAGGTGGGCGGTCGAGTCCTGCCCGAGGATCTCGTCCACGCGGTCTACGAGCCGCGGCAGCGAATACGCATCGCCGAGCCTTGGAACGTCGAGCGCCTCCGCCAGCGCGTCCGTGATGGCATGCAGGCCGCGGGAGGCGCCGCGGCCCGCCCCACACGCGAAGCCAGCAGGGATCTCGGCGTCGTCGAGGAGCCATCGCATGAGGCGACTCTTCCCGACACCCGTGTGTCCACCCAACACCAACACCACGCCGCGCCGTTCCTCCGCCGCGGCCTTCGTGCACTGGAGCAACCAGGCGCGCTCCTCCCGCCGCCCCACAAAGCTGCGCGTCTGGTCTGCGCCGCGCGACGCCGACGACAGGCGCGGCGGCCGTCCGCCCCCTGTGGGCGTCTGCCCGCCCCCCAACGCAGTGGTCAGTGCCCCCGTAGCCGCTTCCCACGCATCCGCGGAGAACAGAGTCTCGTGGAGGTCGTTGCGGTCGTCCAGGTCACGAAACGCCGCGCGCGGCGTCCGTGACGGGCTTCGCATGCCGTCCAGGGCCGCCGCCATGGCCATCCCGCTCTTGTAGCGCTCCACCGGCTGCTTGCGCGTCGCACGAAGAATCACGGACCCGAGCTTGGAGCCGGCCAGCTTGGGCGGCAGCTCGGGCACCTCTTCGAGCACCTGTCGTCGGAAGAGATCCCCCACGTCGGCGCCGTCAAAGGGCCGCCGTCCGCGCACCATCTCGTACAGAATGATACCGAGCGCGTAGGTGTCTGAGGCGGGGGACAGAGGCTCGCGCAGGAAGTGCTCCGGCGACATGTACTGCGGCGTGCCCATGGCCTTGCCGCCCTCCTCGCCCACGAGCCGCGCGATGCCAAAGTCCAGCACCTTGACCATGGGCAGCGCCTCGCCGGCGACGCGACACAGGAAGATGTTCTCGGGCTTCACGTCTCCGTGGACAATCCCGACTGCGTGGGCTTCCCCGAGGGAGCGGGCCACATGCTTGGCGATGTCCACGGACGCCGACGGCGTCAGGGTGCGCTCGCGCCGAAGCCGCGCGCGCAAGGTCTCGCCGTGGAGGAACTCCGTGACCAGGTAGAGCAGCCCCTCCTCCGTCTCCCCGTAGTCAATGACCGTGATGGTGTTGGGGTGGCTCAGGCGGCTGGTGTGGAGGGCCTCCTGACGGAACCGCTCCACAAGATCCACGCCGGCGACGGTCCGCCGCGGCCGCAGGACCTTCAGCGCGACGTGGCGATTGATTCCGCGTTGGATCGCGCGGTAGACGACGCCAAATCCCCCGCGGCCGATGCGCTCGAGGATCACATATCGATCGGCGACAACGTCGCCGGACTGCAGCTCGTCTGTCAGCTTCAGAACGCACTCCGGGAATGCCTGGACCATGCCACGGCGCCCCGGCTCTGCCAACTCTCTGGGCCGTCGTCGTCGGCGTGCGCGCGGCCGCCTACCGCGCCTGGTGTTTCTGCACAGGGACATTGGTGAGTTTCCGGCGAGCAACTCGGCCGGAGGTC
>CALBXO010000581.1 GCA_937890335.1 uncultured Pseudomonadota bacterium
CTCAGTGTCGCCATCCCGCGCTACCTCGTACGTAGACTCCCGACCCATGGTGGAGGCGTTGGTGCGCCGGGTCACGCCGGGCTCAGGGCGCTCGTGTCGCTGCGTCAGCCGGAGGCCCGAGTCCTCTTCTGCCCGGATGAGCTGACCGTCATCGTCGTAGGTGTAGGTCGTCCGGACGCCGTCCAGAGCGACCTGCGCCGACAGCAAACCTGCCTCGTTGTACTCGAAATTGCGGGTCTGCCCGCCGGGGTAGCGGATCTGTTGAAGGAACCCGCCCGGCGTGTGCTCGAACTCGGTCCGGTGTCCATCGGGGGACACCATGGCCGACAGGTTGCCGTCGTTGCCCCGCTCAATCTGGAGCTCGCTGCCGTAGCGGTCGGTGACCTTGGAGACCCGCTTGTCGTCGTCGTAGTCCAGCGTTGTGGTCTGCATGCAGTCGTTGGAGTCGTACGTTCCACGGTGCAGGCCGTCCTCGTCGAACTCGTCCATGACGCCGCCCTTGACGCGTCGCCTGCCCGCCTCCTCCTCGTCGGCGCCCTGAGGTCGAACCGCGCGCACTACCCCAGCACCGGCGTCCGTGTAGTAGACTATGTTGCCGGCGGCCAGCAGGCCGCTGATCCCCGAGGGGGCGCTCTGGAATGGATCCGACCGGTCGCCGCGCCACGGCTTGTCGATGCCGGCGTCCAGCGCCACGCCCCAGCTGTTCACGAACACGAACGATCGCTCGTCGCGCACCGCGTCCGATCCAAGTATCCGGGTGGTCCATCCGTCGGCTCGGACATGCAGGATCGTGGGCGTCTGGGCGCCGTCTTCCAGCGCCGGTTCGACACCCACGTAGAACCCGCCGCCGGGTGCCGGTGTCACCACCTGCGGGTGGTCGACAAACAGGTCCCTGCCCCATGCGCCATCGTAGTTCATGGTCGCCGGCGGTTTCTCGTTGAAGGGAACCAGCGGCCCGTCATAGCCGAGAAGCGTCTTGGGCGCTGACAGGCTGAATGCCCTGGCGAGCGACACGCGCCACAATGCGCTGGCGACGACCTCGCCGTTGGGCTGCACGTAGAAGTCGTAGGGGGTTCCGTAGTAGCCGCCGGGCTTGCCGTTGTAGCGCTCGGGCCAGAGCTCGCAGGCGACCTCGGTGATGGCACGGTCCACCTCGTACGGTCCCCACTCCCAGGGGTTGTCCTGGCGCCGGAGGCGCGGGTGGTCCGGAAGGTTGAAGTCGCGCTCCGGAAAGCGGCAGACGTCCTGGTCGCAATGTTCGCCCTCCTGGCAGACCAACACGTCATCGTCCTCGACGGCGCATCGGCAGAAGTGTTCGCCCAGGAGGCGATACAGTCGGCCATCGTTGCGGAGAACGTGCACATAGCCCGCGCTCAGGATGTGCAGGAGTCCATCTGGGCCGATCTCGACTTCAGTGGGCGCGATGCCCACGCCTCTGGGCAGCAGGCCGTCCCCGTCCCGCAGAAAAGTGTCGCGGTCCTCGCCGCTGCCCGCCACGGTCCAGATGCGACCTTCCGGGTCCACCCGGTAGACCTTGAAGGCGCCGGCATCAGCGATGTACAGCGTGCCGTCGGGGGCGAGCGCGAGGCCGCGGGGCTCCAGCAGATGCACCTCGGTCGCTGGCGCGCCTTCGACGTAGTCGTTGTTCCTACAGCCGCCGGCCACCGTCTCAATGATGCCATCCGTCCCGACCCGTCGGATGCGCCCATTGCCCGTGTCCGCAATGTAGAGTGACCCGTCCGGGGCTCGCTCCAGCTCCGTCGGCTGGTACAGGCTCGACTCGATGGCCAACGCCCGGCCGTCCACGCATTCGGTGCCGCCATCTCCCGCGATGGTCACCAACTCGTTTCCATCCTCCTTGCGCCCGGGGCTGTCCGGGGCGTTGTCGCGGATGTGCTGGGTGTCCAGCCTCCAGCCGCCCATCCCCAGGCCGGATGCGTCGAACGTACCGAGTTGCATCGTGCTCGTCTGCACGAGATCGACGGATTGGCGTGTGGGCCCGATGCCGGGACCGCCGGGCGCTCTGCGCCCGAAGGATCGAACACCGGGCGGCAGGAGGTAGCGGGCGTCGGCACGGTACTCCTTGCGGACGGTGACGGTGGTTCTGCCCTGAAGCGTTTGTCCGTACACGTCCTTCTTGTTCCACGTGTAGGTGGAGGTCTGGCCCGCCTCGAGGTCGACCCGCTGTCGGACCCGCTGCCCACCCACCATGAACTCGACCTCGGCATTGCGGATACCGGCGGGCGGCTCGGTGACCGTCACCGGGGCGTCGCCCTTGTAGGCGACCTTGTAGCCCCCCTGCATCGTGCCGTTGTATCTGAGACCGGCACTCACTCCGCCGATAGACGCCCGCACGTTTACGCTCGACGGCGGGGACAGCAGGTCGTCGAACGGCGTCTCGTTGCAGCGGTCGTTTTCGGTCTGGGGTCGTGGTTCGGGAATGGTCTCCACGTACTCCACCAGGGAGGTCTCGATGGCCCACGGCCAATTCAAGTCAACCGGGGTGAAGTGGTCCAGCGTGGCTCGCCAAAGGCGGTCACCAGCCGTTCTCGTCGCCGCGAGGTGCCGGCGTTCATCGAGCGTGATGCCCTGCGCCTCGAGGTCTTCATCAGACTCAGCGACGCCGTCTCCGTCGACGTCGATGTCTGCCAGTTCTCCCCTGCTCGCTACAAACTCAATGACACGTCCGTCCTCTGCGGGGATCCAGCCTGCGCCTGCGCGGTCGTACCAGCCCACCGGCACCGGCGAACCGACGGGGAACCCCAGGAAGTCATCGACGTAGAAGACGACGGGCTGGTTGAAATGCACGCCGTCCGCGGCTGCGTCGAGGGCCTCGTCGGCGCTCAGTTCGACGCAATAGGTATAGGCGGAGCCCGGCGGAAGCGTGGCAGGCATGGCTGCCGGTCCTGTGGCGCCGACCGTGTACTCGGTCATCCGAATGGTAAGCCTTGGGACCGGGACCCGGTCGTCGCCGACCTGCAGCTCGGCCCCTGTTCCAGCGGGGAAGAAGACGCTGGCTTGTCGCGGTCCGTCGTCGTCCTCGACGAGCTCCCCCTGGGCAGTCTGGGCCGGCGCGTCCTGGCCGACCGCGACTTCCGTGGAGCGTGTGCTGAGCGCGGTCATGACCACGTCGTCGACCCAAGTGAAGTCGGCCACCGCGACGACCACCCTTCTCGCGACGGGAAGCAGGCCCTCGGCGCTCATTTCGACGGTCAGCGTCTCGCCGCCGTTGACGACGAGGTCGAACATCCCGTCAGGCCGAGTGAGCGTGGCGCCGTACCACGGTCGGTCGCGAACCGTCACCAGGACGCCGGGACGAGGGTCGCCCCGGGTGTCGAGGACGAGTCCTCGGACGACGGAGACACGTTTTGGGTCCAGCTCAGTGGGGTCGAGCCCATGCACAATGGGAGGATCGCTCTCGTAGAGGAATGCGACGCGTTTGTGCATGGCCTCGACCACGGCCGTGTTGGTTCCTGGGGCAATGTCGCGGGGTTCCGGTGGAAGCTGACAGGGCGTCTCGCACGACCCCCCGCAGTCGGTCAGATGCTCATCACCGTTGCGAACCCCGTCATTGCAGCGAGGCGCGACGCAGCTGTCTTCCACGCAGGCGACTCCGAATACGCAGTCGGAGCTCACAGTGCAGCTCCCGCCGACAGGGCAGCCATCGCAGCTGCCGCCACAATCCGTATCGGACTCGTCGCCATTGCGGACTTCGTCATCACACAGGGGGTCTGCGCAGCGCCCATTCTGCCCGCAGACCTGGCTGGGACAATGCGAGGGATCTTCGCAGCCGTCTCCGCCCAGGCTCATTGTCCAGTAGGTGGCGAGATCGGTGCCTCGGTTGACCGCGAGAGCCAGGCCGACCTCCAGGTGGGCGGGGCTCATCAATCTGGCGCATCGCTCTGGCGAGTCGAGCCACAGCGCTACGGTGGCCTCTGGTGTCCAGACGCCACCGGCGACCAGCTGCGACGTGCCCAGCTCGATGGGATAGCCCGCGTCTTGATCCCGCTGGACAGGGTCTGACCCGTCCGAGCCGATGAGCCCAATATAGGCGTGTTCGGCCATGTCGTCGGCGTGTCTCTCCGCGGATGCAGCCAGCCAGTCGTTCCAGTGGAGCGCGTGGGCCGCCTCGTAGCGGGTGTCGCCGCAATTCCGTGCCGCTCCGCGCGCCTCATTGACCAGTGCCATCACTTCGACCGCAAAACGGGTCCACAACTCGGCGCGCTCGTCATCCTCGACGCAGGCGTTCTCCGGGCCACAGTCGCCGTCGACGCATGCCCCGCACTGCAATTCGCGGCCACAGAGGTCGGTGAGGGCGCCACAGTCGGCTGCTTGCTCACGGCAAGTCAGCGCGGGGCAGATCAGCCGGCAGTCTTGCTCGCAGTCGTCGCCGCCATCGCATTGCTCACCGGGATCCACGACGCCGTTTCCACATTCCTCCAGGAGGCAAGTGGGGCCGCACCCATCGCCAGGCACGGTGTCTCCCTCGTCGCAGTTCTCCCCGTGGTCGACCCGGCCATTCCCGCAGATCTCCAGCCGGCACGCGTGGTCGCAGCGGTCGCCCGGTTCCACGTTGCCGTCATCGCATGCCTCCCCAGGGTCGGTGCGGCCGTTGCCGCAGACATTCCGGAGACAATTGTTGGCGCAGGCGTTGGTGTTGAGCCCGTCGCTGTCGTCGCACTCCTCACCCGGGTCCCGGCGGCCGTTTCCGCAGATGTTCGCGGTGCAAGCGTTGGAGCACGCGTCGCTGTCCACGTCGTTGTCGTCGTCGCACTCCTCGCCCGGGTCCACGTCACCATTGCCGCAGACGCTGGCGCGGCAGGCGGCGCAGCCGTCAGTGGGGTCGAGGTTGCCGTCGTCGCATGCCTCGCCGGGGTCGATGGTTCCATCGCCGCAGCGTGCGGCCAAGCAGTTGGTCCGGCAGGCGCTGGGCTGCTCATCGTTGTTGGCGTCGCCGTCGTCGCATTGTTCGCCGATCTGATTGAGCACGCCGTCGCCGCAGCGGGGTCGGGTGCAGCGGGCCGTGCAAGCGTCGTTGTCGATGCGGTTTCCGTCGTCGCACTCCTCACCCAGATGCAAGACGCCGTCGCCGCAGGCTGCCGTGGTGCACCGGTTCGTACAGGCGTCATTGTCGATGCGGTTTCCGTCGTCGCACTCCTCGCTTCCCTCGCGCACCACGCCGTCGCCGCAGGTCGCGGGGGCGCAGTGATTCCGGCAGGCGTCGTCGTCGATGTCATTGCCGTCGTCGCAGCCCTCGCCCGTGTCCGTGACTCCATCTCCACAGGTCGGGGCGACGCAGCCTGGGCGGCAGGCGTCCGGTCGGTCGGCGTCGAGGTCGCCGGCGTCGCATTGCTCGGTGCGCGGGTCGACGACTCCGTCGCCGCAGCGCGAGATGTTGCAGCGGTGCGTGCAGTCATCGTCGTCGCGAAGGCCGCCGTCGTCACACTCCTCGCCAGGTCCGAGAATTCCGTCGCCACAGGCCGCTTCGCGGCAGGCGTTTGTGCATTCGTCGCCGTCGATGTCGTTGCCGTCATCGCAGGATTCCCCGAGTTGGAGCCGTCCGTCTCCACAACCCGGAAGTCTACAATTGTCACTGCAGGCGTCGCCGCCGTCGCACTCTTCGCCGGGGTGGACGACGCCGTCGCCGCACTCTGGGAGCACACAGCGACGCCCCTCACAAACACCGCTGTCGCAGTCGCGAGGAAGGTTGCACTGGGCCTCGGCCTCACATCCCGGACACAGGCCGCCGCAGTCGATGTCGGTCTCGCTCCCATTCTGCACGGTGTCGTCGCAAGTGGGTCGCGCGCACACTCCGTCGTCGCAGACCTGAAACAGGCAGTCGGAAGATGCGTCACAGGCAGATTCGGGGAGGCACCCGGGGCACAGAGAGCCTCCACAGTCGATGTCGGTCTCGTCCCCGCTGCGCACGCCGTCCTCGCAGTGTTCTGCCCTGCACAGTCCGTCGGTGCAGACGCCAATTGCGCAGTCCGGGCCCAGCCCGCATCGGCGCCCCAAACCGCAGGGTTCGCAGCTGGGTCCCCCGCAGTCGTCGTCGGTCTCCAAGCCGTTGTGCGCGCCGTCGCTGCAGGTTGGGACCGCGCAGCGCGCGTCCATGCACACGCCGGAGTGGCAA
>CALBXO010000582.1 GCA_937890335.1 uncultured Pseudomonadota bacterium
GTACCGCGCATCTCGCCGTGGACGACCTTTCGCAAAGCGGGACGCGTGGCGGGCTACATGAGCCAGACGGCGCAACGATACAAAGTACTCGAACGCATTGACGCTGGGGGAATGGCCGAGGTCTTCAAAGGCACGGTCACCAGCATCAAGGGGTTCGACAAGCTTGTGGCCATCAAGCGGATCCTCCCGGATCTGACTGCTGATGGCCGCTTCGTCCGCATGTTCCTGGACGAGGCCAAGCTCAGCCTCCACCTCAACCACACCAACATCGTTCAGACGTTCGACATCGGGAACGCCGACGGCACCTACTTCATCGTCATGGAGTACGTGGACGGCGCGAACCTCAAGGACGTGCTCAACTGGATGCTGCAGCAAGGTCGCCGCATCCCACCGGAGATGGCGGTCTTCATCGCCATGCAGGTCTGCAAGGGCCTGACCTACGCCCACGAAAGGAAGGGCAACGACGGCACGCCGCTGTCCGTCGTCCACCGGGACATCTCTCCGCCCAACATCCTCATCTCCAAAGAAGGTGAGGTGAAGATCACGGACTTTGGCCTGGCCAAGGCCGTGATTCAGTTGGAGCGGACCGACCCCGGGATCGTCAAGGGAAAGTTCGGGTACCTCTCTCCCGAGGCCGCGTACGGCGAGGGCGTCGACCCACGCACCGACATCTTCGCGGTGGGGATCGTGCTCTGGGAAATGATGGCGGGCAAGCGCCTCTTCCTCGGCAAGACGGACCTGGAGACCCTGGAGTACGTGCGGCGCGCACGGGTGCCGTCGCTGCGCCAGATCGACCCCGCCATCCCGGAGCGCCTGGAGCAGATCGTCGCCAAGACGCTGGCCAAGGACAAGAACCAGCGGTACACGACGGCCCGCGACCTCGGATCTGAGCTGGCCACCTATCTGTTCGCCCAGGGCAAGTCGGTCACGAGCTACGACCTCTCCAGCCTCGTTACCGAGCTCGTCGAGAACAAGACCCCGGGAACCCCCGTCACCAAGGAAGACGGCGGGATCATCGACATCCTCATCCAAAACGAGATCGACAAGTTCATCTCCGTGGAGGAGATGGCCGACCTCAACGAGCTCAACCTGGTCGGCGCCCAGCCCCTCATGGTCGAGGACTTCCACCGGGACGACACCGCCAGCGAGCTGCCGCAGTTTGGCTTCGAAGACCCCCGGACATGGTCTGATGTCGTCGGCGACGAAGAGGGCTCTCTCGAGTTCTCGGTCGACCAGCAGCCGGCGGCGCGAACGCCCGCGGCGACACCGCCGGTCAGCACCCCAAACACGCCCCGATTGCCCGCCACGCCGCGACCCACAGCCGGTGACCGCCCCGCAGCGACCAACGGCAACAAAGTAGTCTGGATCGCCTTCATCACGCTGCTCGTGTTGCTCGTGTGTGGCCTGATCTACCTGATTGTGAACCTCGCGGGCGGATAGCTCCGTCCCAACTCCGAGGCCACCCATGCCCAGCGACGTTCTTGCGATGATCCTCGCCGGCGGTGTCGGCTCACGGCTCATGCCGCTGACCCGGGACCGCGCCAAGCCAGCGGTTCCGTTTGGCGGACGATACCGAATCATCGACTTTGTCCTCTCCAACTTCGTGAACTCCGGCTACTACCGGATCAAGGTCCTCACGCAGTACAAGAGCGAGTCGCTCAACCAACACATCAGTCGCGGGTGGCGCCTCGCCCCGATTCTCGACCAGTACATCGAGCCGGTCCCAGCGCAGCAACGGACGGGACCCGAGTGGTACAAGGGCAGCGCGGACGCCATCTACCAGAACCTCAACCTGATTCGAGAAGCGCGCCCGGCGGTCGTCGCCGTTTTTGGCGGCGACAACATCTACAAGATGGACGTGCGCCAGATGGTCGCATTCCACCAGGGGCGCAACGCCCACCTCACAGTGGCAGCGATCCCGGTCCCCATCGAGGAGGCGTCCGCTTTTGGCGTCATCCAGGTCGACGAAGACTTCCGGATGATCGGTTTCCAGGAGAAGCCCGAGAAACCGACGCCCATGCCCGGCAACCCCGACAAGGCGCTCGTGAGCATGGGGAACTACCTGTTCGACACCGACACACTCGTCGAGGTGATTCGTTCCGACGCCGCCGATCACAGCTCCGCGCACGACTTCGGCAAGAGCATCATCTCGTCGATGATCGACTCCCACGACTGCTACGTCTACGACTTCGCGACGAACACAATCCCCGACCAGCCAGAGCGCGACCGCGGCTACTGGCGCGACGTCGGCACCATCGACATGTACTACCGGTGCTCGATGGATCTCATCTCCATCACACCCGCCTTTGACCTCTACAACCGCCGCTGGCCGATCCGTACGCACTACGACCACAATCCGCCTGCCAAGTTTGTTCACGACGACATCAGCAGCGGCCGGGTCGGCAGCGCGGTGAACTCCATCGTCTCCGATGGCTGCATCGTCTCGGGCGGGCGCATCGAGCGGTCCATTCTCTTCCCGCGCGTGCGCGTCAACTCGTACGCACACGTGACCGACAGCATCATCCTGGATGACGTGGACATTGGCCGTCACGCCAAGATTCACCGCGCCATCATCGACAAGGGCGTGGAGATTCCGCCGGGGGCGACCATCGGATTCGACCCTGTGCAGGATCGCGAACGCTACGACGTGACCGAGGATGGTCTTGTTGTGATTTCCAAGGGCGCCACGGTCCGACCCCCGTCATGACGCGGACACCCGTCGCGTTCCTCTGGCACATGCACCAGCCCGACTACGGGCTCCCAGGGCAGGGACTCAACTTGCTTCCCTGGGTCCGCCTGCACGCCACCAAGGCCTATTACGACCTCCCCTGGCTGCTGCAACAGCACCCGGAGGTCCGCGCGGTCATCAACCTCAGCGGGTCGCTCCTGACCCAATTGGCGGCGTACGCCGACGGGTCGCTGGGCGATGTCTGGTTGGATCTCACCCGCAAGGCGCCCGAGGAGCTCGACCGCCCCGGGCGCTTCTTCCTGCTCGAAAATTTCTTCTCGATTCACTGGGACCGCCACGTGCGGGCCATGCCCGGGTTCGCCCGGCTGCTGGCCAAACGCGGACCCAACGCCGACCCCGCCAAGGTTGATGCCTGGTCCGACGAAGATCTGCTCGACCTCCAGGTGCTCTTCAACCTGGCCTGGATGGGCTTTGCGGCCCGCAGCGAGTCGGGGCTTGTGCGTGAGCTGCTGGCAAAGGGGTCCGGGTTTGCCAGGGAAGACAAGCTGGCGCTGATCGACGAACAGTTCCGCATCCTGCGCAGCCTTGTGCCGCTGTACCGGCAGCTGGATGAGCGCGGGCAGATCGAGCTGACGACAACGCCCCTCTACCACCCCATTCTTCCCCTGGTCATCGACTCGGACGCCGCTCGCCGCTGCGCCCCGACACGTCCGGTTCCGCAGCGTTTTGCCTGGCCGCAGGACGCGCGCTGGCACGTGGAAGAGGCCGCTGCGGTCTTTGCGAACCTCTTCGGCCGGCGCCCACGCGGAATGTGGCCCGCCGAGGGTTCCGTATCCCCAGAAGTGGTCCCGCTGTTTGCTGAGGCCGGCGTGCGGTGGATCGCGAGCGACGAGGACGTGTTGATGGCGTCATCGCCGCGACCGTCCAACCGGGAGGACGCCCTCTACCGGCCGTATGTCGCCGCCAGCGGCGGTCACGAGATCGACATTCTCTTCCGAGACCACGCAATCTCGGACCTCATCGGATTTACCTACGCGCACAACCCTCCTGACGATGCCGCGGCAGACCTCGTCAACCGGCTCGAAGCCGCGGCGGCCGGCACGCGCAATGGCGCACTGATCAGCGTCATCCTGGACGGAGAGAATCCGTGGGAGGCCTACGAGGACGACGGTCACCCGTTCCTGTTAGCCCTCTTTCGCCGCCTGGAACAGTCGCCGCGGATCCGGACGGTCCTGCCCGGCGATCACCTGGCCCAACACCCTCCAACCGACCGGCTCACGCATCTGCACAGCGGGAGCTGGATACTTGGGAACTACCAGATCTGGATTGGTGCCGAGGAGACCAACGCCGCTTGGAACCTCCTCGGGCAGGCCCGTGCGCTGCTCGCCGAGTCATCGGAGGCGAGCGATGAGACGTGGCGGGCCATGTACGCGGCCCAGGGAAGCGACTGGTTCTGGTGGTTCGGCGACGATTTTACGTGCACGCACAAGGCCGAGTTCGACAATCTCTTCCGGGCACAATTGCGCGCGGTCTATGAAGGGTGTGGCGCCCAGGCACCCGCGGAGCTCCATCGCCGCGTCGGTCACAACGACAGTGATCCGAGCGACGTCGTCGCCCCGCGATCACTCATCACACCTCGACTCGACGGCCAGGCGTCCAGCTTCTTCTGCTGGGCGGGTGCGGGGAACTACGAACCGAGTGGAGGCGCCGGCGCGATGTTCCGCTCACATCGCTACGTCCAGGCCATCCACTTTGGCTTCGACCAAACACGGTTGTTCCTCCGGGTCGACCCGGACGTCGACCTCGATGACGACGCAGCAAAGGGCATCGAAGTCCATGTAGAACTTCGCACATGGAACGACGGCGAGGCGAGTGTCTACGCGGTCCGTGTGCCCCTGTGGAACCCTGCGGGGGCCACCTTTTCGCACCCGGCGGATGGCGCGAGTACCCGGCTGCCCAACGTCGCGTTCGGTCGCGTCCTCGAGTTCGCCGTGCCGTTTGTCCTGCTCGGCGCGCGGCCGGCGGACAAGGTCGACTTTGTGATCAGTTTGGTTCGCGATGGGATCGAGTTCGTGCGACATCCACCTGCCGCGCGGATTGGCTTGAAGGTCCCGGATGATTCCTTCGAGCTCGACAACTGGGTCGTGTGACGTACCGCGGACTGCTGCCGCGGCCCGGTTGCCAGCGCGGGCGCCGCAGCTGGCGTCAGTACGCTTTGACCTTGGCGCTGTACGGCTCGAGGCCGACCGGCGAGTAACCAAACCAGGACCGCTTCCACGCCGCATTCTGCACCCGTCGCTGGCGGGCCAGCAACGCAAGATCTGCCCCGCGCCCCTCGGGATGAGGAAGGACGTGGAGCTGGTATTGGACGTTGGTGCCCTCGTGCGCCAGCGTAAAACCCCAATGCTTGGCCTGCACCAGGTACACAAAGCCTCGCACATAGATGTTCGGCCCGATCGGCGTCTGCTTGCGATACGCTTGCTTGAGCTCCTCCACCACCCGGTTCTCGTCCTTGCTGACAAAGTGGTGCAGCCACGGCTTGCCGTACTCGTCGTACTCGACTCGGGACTCAAGCACATCGTAGGTGGTCCATTGGAAGGGCGTCTCCCGCATGACCCCGTCGTCGATGAACGGATTGTTGTAGCGTTCTTTGACGCCCTGCCCCACCGCAGTCGATGCGCAGAGCATGGTGGCGAGGGCGATTGCGGTCGCGAAATAGACGGTCTTCATAGGCTGCCGGTGGTGTGTGGTTGGTGACTCACACCGTGAATGACGAACATACATGGAGGAACATTCATCCCAGTTCGGGAATTACGCTTCGCACCCCGTTGGACCCCGTTGGCGAGCCGAACCCATGCGTCGCAGCTCGCCACGGACGAGCTTGGACAGTGTCCAACACACCGACCTGAACGTAAAGTCCAAAAGTGGCACGACCCTTCCATGTGCGGTGCCCCGAGTGTGTTGCGGGGCCGGGGCAGTGGCCTCCACTCGTTGTGAGTCGGAGTCACGATTGGTAACCGAGCGAGTTTTCGCTCATTCCAATGCCCATGTCCTCCTGCGGTCGGACGAATCGAGAGATTCGTCGATACATGACGCCCCGGCCCCGCTGACACGCCCGAATGAAATGATTTTGGAACGCAACGCGTTCGACACAGATACGAGGGGCTGAACATGAAGATCCAGATCACCGCGGCCTGCCTGGCAGCGGCCACCCTGCTCGCCTTTGCCACACCCGCTGCCGCCGAGTCACCTCGTGTGGTGGTCCGCGGCTTCGAGTCACACGAACCGTCGATGAGCCTCCACCTGTCGGGCACGGGGATCACGCTGGGGGACGACGCCATCGATCCTGAAGGCGCCGCCAATCTCGGCGGCGTAGGTCTGAGCTGGCGCTGGGACCTTGTCGATTGGGGCGGTCTTGAGCTCGCCATCGCCAGCGTAGGGCGGCGGTCGGAGAATGGTCTCGTCACTGACACCCGCGGCGTGTTCACTGCCAGCTGGCTCTGGTACTTCTCGCGCCACCACAACCATCGATTCTACGGCGTAACCGGCCTGGCAGGCATGGGCACAGAGCTGGACATTGGCGCCAACCACTACAGCTACGGCGAAGGTGGGTTTGTGTTGGGCATCGGGTCGGAATGGATGCTCGGCAAGGCGTGGGTCGTCAGTGTCGATGCCCGCGCCCTGTTCCTCTCCGCCGACCAGGAGGAGGCCGTGGAAGTCAGCCAGGCCACACCGCCGCCCGACGGTCGCGCCCGCGAGCCCTACCCCATCGAGTGGTGGACGCCGCCCACGGAGCGCACCGGCGCACAGTTCAACGTGGGGATCGGATACCGGTGGTGATGGGTGGCAGCTGGCCGCCCACCACGTCCCTGTCGATGTAGACGTCCGAACCGGCGTCGCGTCCGGGCACCCGCTCCGAGCACACGCCGCCCGCGCAGATCGCGCCGTCCCCACACTGCCGATCCGTCGTGCAGCTCGGACGGTGCTGCGGAAACTGCCGCTCTTCCGCGCAACCAGCCAGCGCAACCCACAACAAGCTCAGCCACATCCAGCGCACGTCTCCTCCTGCACGCATCCAAGAAACTACAAAAGGCCCGCTCGATGAGCGGGCCTTTTGCGAAGTGCGAAAGGGGGGAGTCGAACCCCCACACCCGTAAGGGCACTGGAACCTGAATCCAGCGCGTCTACCAATTCCGCCACTTTCGCACAGGCGCTTGAAGCACTGGGACGCCGTATATAAGCCACGCCCCAGTCGGTGTCAACGACAATTCGTCACCGGGCTTCCACGCTCATTGAGACCCGCACAATCTGTTGTCCGAGAAGCAGCACGTCGCCGTCGTCGAGGGTCCACGGCTCATGAATGCGCACGTAGGTTCCGTTGGACGATCCCAGGTCTTCGAGGGTCACGCCGCCGTCCGAGTGGGTGATCTTCGCGTGGCTCCCAGAGACGAACGCATCGCCTCCAAAGGTGATGTCCCCGTGATCGCGCCCGAGGCTCATCGTGTCTCCCGAGAGCATCCAGGCGTTGGAGGCTACCCCTGGCGAAGCCACGCGCTTGAGCCGCCCCCACGCGTCGGTTTTCGGCGAGCCGCGCACCTCCGTGTCCCCTTCCGCCGCCACGACGGGTTGGGCCTTGTCCATCGCTTCGTACTCGAGCAGCTCAAGTCCGATCCGAACCTGCGTTCCGTGACGCAGCTCAATGGGCGAGGCGATCCGCACGAACACGCCGTTGAGACTGTCGAGATCGTCCACGGTCAGCGTGGTTCCGTCGAGCAGGAAGGCCGCGTGTCGAGGCGACACGAACGGATCTTCCTCGAACGCGGGATCATTTCGACCCACGACGTTCTTGCCGCCCTCCAGCGGGAAGCGGGTGCCCTCCGAACCATCGGCCCTGATCAGAATGAGCTCGGCCGAGTTTACGCCCCCTCCTCCCGGCACACTGTCGGCCAACCGGAGGCCGCACTTGCCGCAGAAGACGTCCACGGAGGTGACGGGCGCCCCGCACTTGGTGCAGAGGCGCCGCGCGACCATGCCGGCGTCCTTGGTGGGGTTGGCCTTCGCGGCCGGGCGTTCAGATGGGGTCTGTGGTTTGGGCGACGGGCGCTCCAAGGACTTCTGCCCCTTGGTGCTCTCAATCTCCTTCTGCTCCGCCAGGCTTGCGCCACAGCCGAGACAGAAGCGGTAGTGATCTTCGTTGGGTCGCCCACACTTGCGGCAGTGGAACATGCGC
This sequence comes from uncultured Pseudomonadota bacterium, assembly GCA_937890335.1. Taxonomy (GTDB): domain Bacteria; phylum Myxococcota_A; class Bradymonadia; order Bradymonadales; genus CALBXO01. The sequence goes on from CALBXO010000582.1 coordinate 7,920, forward strand.
CTCCTCCTGGTGCCCGGAAGATATCACAGGCCCGACCTCAAGTCCCCGGTACCTGCTTCCGATTTCCATGCACGAGCAAGGTTGCTCGCGACCCATTGGGCATAGCACGGAGTGCAGACATGATGCAGGGACAAGCTACACAGGATCTTCCGGCCACAACGGGCCGAGAGCGCAGAATCGTCGAGCGCCTCGACGTCAACCTCTCGATTACCATGTCGTCGGAGACCAATTTCTTCACCGGCTTCTCGGAGAACATCTCCGAGGGCGGTCTCTTCGTCGCAACACACGACTACAAACACCGGGGGGAGACGATGCACATCGAATTCTCCATTCCCGACGGCGGCGAGTCGATGACTCTGGAGTGCCTCGTGCGCTGGACGCGACCCTACAACCCCGAGTGCCCCGACATGGCGCCTGGCATGGGCCTGGAGTTCGTGAGTCTCACGCCGCTCCAGGAGGATCGCCTGCAACACTTTGTCGAGAAGCTGCGCGAGCCCATGTTCGTCGACATGGACTACATGTAGGAACTTGGAGTCCGCAGCCCACTGATGGATCGACAAGGAGCGCGAGACAACGGGGCCGGACCTCGTGCGTCCGGAAGCCTTCGATACGCGGTATCGTCGGCGGAAGACCGCGCGAGGACGGCGTCGTTGGGTCCAACGAGGGATTGGGGGCGTGCGCCCTCGGCAGTTGGGCGTCACCAACCCGGCAGGGCCGTCAGGAATCGTTCCACGTACCCGTTGAGAACATCCGGAAGCTCGAGCGGCGCCGTGTGCGTCCCCTCGTTGAGGACGGCCAGCTCACCGTAAGGCATCGCCGCGACCATCTCCTCTGACAGCCGCATGGGGGTGAACCCGTCGTACTCGCCAGCCACCACCAGCACCGGAACACGAATGCCGCTGAGGCGATCGAGCGTGGAGTGATCCGCGGCGTGGCGTAGCATCCTCAGGAAGGTCAATGGACGGATGCGGCCCATATGCTGGAGATAGGGCATGAAGTCGCGTCGCCGGACGAGCTCCGGGTTGACCTCCGTCCGCGAAGCCACGGACCAACTCAATGGGTTGGTCATGGCGCGGCTCCAGAGCGCGCCCACGACCCGGGGTGCCCGGTCCGCCGCCGCGATGAGCGGCGACAAAAGCTTCTTGAACGCCGGCGTGTCGTGGAATGTGTCGAGCGGGCGACCGTGCGATCCACAAATGGGGATGACCGCCGCGACATCGCCCGGGTGGGTGAGCCCGTACTCCAGGATCACCTGACAGCCCATGGAGTGACCCACAAGCACGACGGGTTGGGTGATCAAGCCACGTTCCGTCAGCTCGGTAAGAATGCCTCGGAGGTCCGCGACGAGGTCCTGGATGCTCAGGGCGTCGGGATCCTTGGGCTCATCGGAGTTGCCGTGTCCGCGGTAGTGCCATCGAACGAACGTGTACCGATCGTCGAAGTGGTCCATGAGAAACGGCCAGACGTACCCGTCACAGCCAATCCCGTCACACAGGACCAAAGTGGGTCCTTCACCGTCCACGCCCCACCAGATGGCGGTACCGTCGGCGGCAATGTGGCGACCGGTTTCTCTCACGCGTGTGCGTGCGCGCGAGCCCTCAGGACTCGGCGGCAGCCTCTTTGGCGGATGCCTTCTTCTTTCGGCCGCTCGCCTTGACCGGCGCCGCGACCACTTCCTCTACCTTCGCGGGCGCCTTGGTCGATTTCGCGGGGCTTGATTTCGCCTCGGCCTCCGCTTTGGACGGCTTGGCCTCCACCGCTTTGGCGGGCTCCGCCGGCGCAGGATCCTTGGCGCGCGCCGCAGGCCTGGCCGCCGGACGTGCCGGCGCGACCGCCGGTCGCGAGGGTTGCCTTCGGGTGCTCGCAGGGCGGCTCGACCGCGCGCGAGAACTGCTCGCGCTCGCCTCCGGAGCGTCCACCTCACCCATGTCGATGTGGCCGCGGAACGCCGCACCGTCAGCGATCACCACGCGCGGCGCGATGATGTTGCCCACCATGCGGCCGCCCTGCAGCAGCTCTACCGCCTCGGACGCTGTGATGTTTCCGACCACGACCCCCGACACTACGGCGGTCGCGACGCTGACGTTCGCCTTGATGATGCCCGATGGCTCCACGTGGAGCGATTGACTCAGCTCCACCGTGCCTTCGACCCATCCAAAGACGGTTAGATCTTCTTCGCCCGAGACGTGTCCGGTAATCCGGATGTTCTCGCCTATGACGGTCCCATTGTCTGCCATGACGGGTCCCTCACACCTCCATATCGATGTGACCCTTGAAGACCGCGCCGTCGGCGATGAGGATTCGGGGCGACTTCACGTCACCCACGACCCTGCCCGTCTCCTTGATCTCCACGCGCTCGGTCGCCGTGATGTTGCCCGTGAGGTTTCCGCTGATCTCGACGTTCTGCGTCTCGATGTCCGCCTCCACCTCACCGCCCTCTTCGACGTACAGGCTCTCTTCGAGCGCGATGCGTCCTTTGACGGTGCCCTGGATGTAGAGCGCCTCGTCGCCGGTAATCTCACCGTCGATGACGATGGTGCTTCCAATGATCGTGTTCGCCACGTTGTCTCCTTCCGGCCCCGCAGGACTCAGAGTCCCTCAGGGAGGGGAACGTCCATATCGATGTTGCCTTTGAACCGCGCCCCATCCTCGATGATGATGCGCGGCGCCCGGACGTCGCCTACAACCGTTGCGTCCGCTTGAATGCTCACGACCTGTGAAGCCGCGATGTTCCCGCTGACGGTGCCTCTGACCGTGAGTTCGACGGCCTCGACATCGGCCACGACCGTCCCAGTCACTTCCACCATCAGGTGGTTGTTGAGAGCAATGGTGCCCTCGACCCGGCCCTCGATGACCAGATCCTCGTCGCCAGTCAGGCGTCCGTTGATGCTGATTCCCTGACCGATGACGCAAGCGTCAGTCTGAATTGCCATGCGTTTGTCGCCTATCCTCGTCGTGACCACCCGAGTTAACAGCACGCCCCCTGCCCGTCAAGCGCGCAGCGACCCCGGTGACGCCCGATGCCCGGCCCCGGCGCGAAGGGGCGCCAATCTTGCCGCAACCCCCACCGTTGCAGTATCCTCCGCGCTGGGTTATAGCCGCCGCCGGAGGGGGCCCGCCCTTCCGACGCCACTCCAGGGGTGACCATGCCCAGATTCGCCAGCTTTGTTCTCCTCGCCTGCGCGTGCGCGCTGTGTCTGGCCTGCGGTCCCACGCAGTCCACCATCGTCATCAACGAGGCTGAGGTCGCCGTGGAGCGGGCCAGGCTCGCCGGTGCCGAGCAGCGCGCGCCGTATGAGTACTTCTCTGCCTCAGAGTATCTGCACAAAGCGAAGGAGGAGTGGGGCTACTCGGACTTTGAAGCAGCGCTCGACTACGCCGCGCTGTCCAAGCAGTTCGCCGAGGAAGCCAAGAAGAAGGTCGAAGGCGTCAGCGACGGTATGAAGCCCAAAAAGGACGCCCCAAAGGGCACCGTGCCCGGCAAAGACCAGCCCGCCGACCCGGCCGACGAACTCGAGGGACTCGAATGATCCACGCGTCATGCATTCGCATCGCCCTGGCCTTCGCCGTCCTGTCTGGCGCCCTCATCTCGACCGGCTGTACCGTCGGCGCCAAGCTGCGCGCCAAGAGTACGGAAGTCGGCGAGCTCACCCGCGAGATTGAGCGGCGCGCCTACAAATGCGCGCCCAAGGAGCTCGCGCACGCCAAAGCGCACCACGAGTTTGGCGACTACGAACTCCAACTCGGCCACTTCACGCGCGCGGACGAGCATCTCGCCGTC
>CALBXO010000583.1 GCA_937890335.1 uncultured Pseudomonadota bacterium
GCTGCAAGGGGCGGTCGCGCTGCGCTGGCTCGCCGATCAACCCGGTTGGAACGTCAGCTCGCTGCGCCAGGGGCTGAGCATGGCCGGGCGCTACCTCAAGCCCCGCGCCCACGAAGGCCGGGTCGCGTCGCCCCGGGCCAGCCGGCTCGCGGAGGTGCTCCGCGCCGCCGCGGACTATGTGGATCTGACCACGCCAACACCCATGAAGGAGGCCGACCCCTTCCTGCACGACTCTCCGCTGGCTCCCCATGAGGCGCTGCGCAGGATGCGGCAGATGGTGGGCGAGCGCTACGGCGGCGAGGTCGTCGCAGCGCTGCTCGAGGGGATTGGGATGCTGCCGGTGGGCACACCGGTCGAGATGGCCGACGGGCTGAGCGCGGTCGTGGTATCCCGCACGGATGATCCGCTCAAATTCCTGGTTCAGGACACGCTGTCGCGCCGGGAGCGCGAGGCGACCCTGCGCCCGGGTCCCAACCAGATCAGCCGGGTCGTGACGGGAGGAGACCTCCTCAAGGTGCGCTCGAAGTTCATGCTCGGAGACGACTTTGAGAAGATCCAGGATATCTCGAAGGAACTCCACGACTCCACCGGTGAGGAGTAGACGCCGCGCGCCTGCGGGTGAACAATAGGCAGCTTCGAACGTCCCAAGGAGGGGAGGAACGGGCGCTGACGGTTGCCGCAAGCCGGCGCAGCGTCGCCGAGGAGAATGTCGCCAACGCGACATAGGATTCCGGGTCACCGGTTCATCCAGCTGCCCGTCCGGGTGCTTCAGATGATGTTGCTGCCGCTGGCCCTCATAGCCACCGTCGCGGTCAGCGCCCACATCGGACTGAACTCTCGCTTTGCTCGGGAGCTGGTGGAAGACATCTGTGCGGATGTCTTCGCCGGTCGGTTTGAGATCACCGAGCTGAGGTTTGGAGTGGATCCCCGCGAGGTGGGGATCTATGGCGTAACCTTGCGCCTGGCGGACGGGCGCGAGGTGGCCCATTTTGAGCAACTCGACGCGGAGCTCGGCGTCCTGCCCCTGCTGACGCAGCGCCGACTGGTGGTCCAGAGGGCGGACGTGCACGGCGGACGCGCGCTGTTGTTGTGGGACGACCGGGGCAATTTCACCTTCACGCAGCTGTTTGACACCGGACCGCGCCGCAAAAAGTCCCCGGAGGCGGAGCGCGCGCCACCCGTGATCGAGTTTGAGGCGCAGCACGTCCGGGTCCACGATTGCGACGCGGTGCTGCGCTGGCCCGATTTTGAGATCCACTACGCGGACGCCGCCGTCGAGGACTTCTCGATCCTCGTCACGGACAAGGTGACGATGACGGGCCGCGGAGTGAGCACGCCTGGCGGCGTGGTCGAGTTTCAATCGCGGATGTTCTTCCCCGACGACCCAACCAAGCCCCCGCTGCGCGTGACGATGGAGAATCTACGGCTGGAGACATGGGACTGGTTCGACGGTGGATTTACCATCGACCGCCTGGCGTGGCGCGCCGGCGGCGTAGCCTTCGACATCACTGACGGCCTGATGGACTTTCGGCCCGAGGACGGTTTTGCGTACCGTGGCGTCCTGCGCACCCAGTTGCCGGCGGGGTTCGCGCCCGTCGAGTATTTTTCTGGTCCGCTCCTGGATTCGCCGGTCGATCTCACCCTGGCCACAGAGGGATTCCTGAGTCGCGAGCTGCGCGACAACAGCTGGGTCTACGCCACCTCGGAGATCCAGATGGACGTCCTCGACCTCAAGGTGGGGAACCTGGGCTTTGACCGGGGCGCGATCACCGCGCAGCTGATCAACCGAAGGGTCTACTTCACAGATCTGGAGATTGTGGGGTACGGCGGGCGGATTACCCTGCCCAAGGAGGCGCGCGGGGATCTGCCGGAGTGGGCCAGGGCGAGTGCAGAGCCGCCGGTGGTCCCAGGGCGTGCCTGGCTGAGCCTGCTGGACCAGGACTTCCGCCTGCCGCTGGAGCTCGAGGGCCTCCAGACACAGGAGATCCTGGCGGATGTGGCGCCGGACATCGACGCCGGAACCACATTGCCCGGCCACGGCGTCCTGTCGGGCAGGCTGGTGGCACACGGTCGACTCGTCGACACAGAGGATGAGGCACGTGGCCGCTCGCTGCCGCGGTTCGTGGAGGTTCAACTGGCGCCGCTCACACTGCGGCGTCCGCCGGAGGTTGTGTCGCGCAAGGAGGCCATCGTCCCCACGCGCGACGTGGCCATCTGGGGCAGCCTGCGCCTGCAGGGGGATCAGATTACCGGCGTGGGCGACCTGGAGGTTGGGCTGGACGCCGACGGGCTCACCATAGGTGAGCTGAGCCTCAACTTCAGGGACGACCGGCTGCCACTCAAAGCGCGGGTGGACGGTCATTTTCACGGCATTGGAGCCTATCTGAACAAATTCGGCCTGGTCGGTTGGGATGGAGCGGCCAAGGTCGGCTTCTTCATGAACGGCCCACTGCTGAGCCCGAAGGTCACGGACGGGGCGCTGGTAGTGACCCATCCCCGTTTGCCTTTCTACGAGGGCGCGACGCGCCTGGACGCGGGCTTTGGGTTGGAGGACGGCTGGCTGGTGCTGTCCCGCGCGACGGTGGACGGCACGTTTGGACAATTGCGGACCCGCGGGCGCGTGAAGGTCCACGACGGTTCCTTCAAACTGCTCTCGACGACGAACACATTGGACCTTCGGTTCGAGGCCAGCCCCATCGACCTCGGAGTGGTAGGGGCCTTGCCCATCGTGGGGCAGCCCATGTCCGGGATCATCCACGTGACCGAGGGCCGTCTGTCCGGTCCCGCTCGCCGCCCGTCGTTCGCCGGTCGCATTGAGTCCGAGGGCCGCCTCGAGCTCGTCGGGCAGCGGGTGGAACGGATCAAGGGCTTTGTCGATCTGGACCGCAAGGGGCTCACGGTCAAAGGGCTGGACATCGGACTTGGCGGAGGTGGGGTCATCCGGGCGGAGGTGGGTTGGAGCTTCGCCGGGGAGCTGGACGCCGTCATTGACGTGGCGGAGGTGGACTTCAGCCGGATCAAGCCCATCCGCGAAGCGGGGTACGGAGGGCGGGTCCGCAGGGTGCACCTGGCGGCCCGCGGTCAGCTGGACCCGAGCAGAATCGTCGCGACGCATCGGCCGGAGGGCGGCGGTGCCCTCCAAGCCTCGGGCGCAGACGTCATGCGGTGGATCACGACGGAGCCGCTGGACCTGCGGGGCTCGCTGAGTCTGACCCGGCTCGAGCGCGATCACCTGAGTCTCGGGTCGTTGATGGCCGTCTGGTACACCCTGGACAAACGTTTTCTTCTCAGCGCGGTGGCGCTGCCCCACGTCCCGCGGCCGGCGCGGCAGATCTTCTACAAGCCGCTCGCGGCGCTGGCGGACAATGATCAGGCCCGCAAGCGTCTGCTGGTGCGGCGAGTGAACCCGGCCAGCATCGGGCTTGATGTTTCCATACCCCAAGACGCGGCGGAGTCGGTCATCACGGCGGAGGTTCATTTTGACCACTTTGACGCCCGCGCGATGGTCTACAACTTCCTGAGCGCCAACCTGGCGGCGGAGCGCGCCGCGTCGGAGCGGGCGCTCGATGTGCACAACGCGACGCTGGAGCGGCTGCGCGGGATCGCGTCGCTGTCGGGGGAGCGCGGTCCGTCGCGGCGTCTGCGCCCCGTACGGCGAAAGACGGGCCTGGAGTCCATGTTCGAGGCCTGGAGCGAGCTGCTCATAGGTGGGCAGGTGGACCTGTTCCTGGATCGGGGGACGATGGATTACAGCCTCGAGCTCAACATGCACGAGCTCAAAGTCGCCGCCGCCGTGCCCGAGTGCGACCGGGAGACCCGCCCGGAGTGCGCCCGCGGACGCGCGCTGCGCAACGTGAAACCGGTGGTGGCGAGCCTCGCGGGAGATCTGGTCACCATCGAATCGCTGACTC
>CALBXO010000584.1 GCA_937890335.1 uncultured Pseudomonadota bacterium
AACCGCAGTACGCTGTCGGAGTCCAGCCCAAAACCGTACGCGCGCTGCACGGTCTCCGCGGTCAACGCGAACACCGCCGAGTGCGTCTGCCGGGCGTGGCGGCTGCCGATACGGTGCAACATGTACAGGGTGTGCAGCGTCGCGTCGTCCAGGAAGACCGTGACCTCCAGGTTCGGCTGCACGATGAGTGGCGGCACGCGCGGGGCGCGTGTGGCGGGCGGGGCCCCGGGCCCGAGGGTCTCCATCGCGCGCTTTGTCAGCTGGAAAACCTGCCGCGGAGGTCCGTCTGAGCTGGGAACCATGCCCACGCGGGCCAGCCCCAGCCACGGCAAGCCCATGGTGAGCAACGCCTCGACAAAATACTGCGGCGACGTGCCCGGCCCCAGCGCGCTGGACAGAGTCGCGGCCAGGTAGCCGCGGTCGAGCGCACACAGGAGCTCGATGAGCGCGTCCACGAAAACCCAGCCTCGGGTGTTGAGATTGGCCAGGTCGCTGAGAACTTGCGTGCGCGCCCCGGCCAGGCGGCTCAGGCCGCCCGACGCCATCCAGCCGCCGCGGCCATCCTCGTCGCGGATCGCCGTGAGGGCACCCACCTCATTCCAATGGTCAGCGCGGGTATACGCCTTGATCAGCTGCTGGTCGCGGTCGGGTCGGATCGCCTTGAAGTACGCCTCGCAGGCCGGGACGGAGACAGCCAGACCGTCGTCCCGCTCGTCGAGCAGCCCGAGCGCGCGGCTCATGGCCACGAGGTGGCGCACAGGCTCGCGCACTTCCGCGACGGAGAGATCGTGGGGCGGCTCCCGCCCAGGAATCTGCAGGCCCTTGGCCAGGAGGCCCAGGGACCGCCTGTTGGGGGTCCCATCGCGGTTGATCCCGACAATGTCGGTGCCCAATACGCTGGTGAGGTGCAGCAGACTCCACTCGAACTCCCGCTGGGGAAACTCGACCACATGCCGCACGCTTCCCATCTGCAGCGAGAGCCTGTCCGCGCCCTCGACCTCGGGAACAAGCGACTCCAGGACCTCAAGCACCGCCAGCGGCGCCACGAGCTCGCGCTGGAGGTGATGGCGCCGGCTCAGCGCCTCCTCCACCGTCCATGGCCCCCGCTTGCCCGGCGCGGGGCGCAAGAGCACCAGACCCGCGGCCACCAACTGTTGCAGCCCGGCGTCGATGTCTCCAATTCCGCCCAGAATGGCCTCGCGGCGAATCTTGTCCCCGCGCGACGGCTTGCCGACGCTGCGAAGCGCCGCCACAGCTCCAGGCACCAAAGGTTCCAGCGCCAGCGCCGCCAGGCGCTCCGATGACAGCACAGCGCCCGCGAGGTCGTGGGTGCCGACGTGGCCAATCGCGCGGGCCAGAGCCAGCTGCGTGTCGTCCGGATACCAGCGCCGCAGCGCGGCAGCCAGCGACGCGCGCGCCTTTTTGCGCTGCTCCTCGGTGGCGGCCATCACTCGGAGTCCTCAGAGCTATCGTCCGCGGCATGGCCAACGATGCGTGGAAAGCATTGCTGCGCGTGCAGGGCCCGCGCCACCGACACCAACTCGCTGGACGGAAACACGAGGGCACGGGGCCCCGCGCGCCGCGCATGGATGGTCAGACCCTCCAGGTGGCGCAGGGTTTCCTCCAGGGTGGCCTGGGAGTCGCACTCGAGTAGTGCGACGCCTTCATGAATGGTTGGTTTCTGTGCAGGCATCGGCGACTGCGGAGTTTCGCGCCGTGGGGGTCAGAGTGTCAAGCGACCGCGTTGGCAACGGACACAAAACGGTGTATCCGTGGTGTCCACGCGTGGGGACGGCGCCCGCGCGAGCACCCAGAGCCCAGGTCACCATGCCCTCCCGTCTGTTTCCCATCTTCGCTCCTTACAACCACCCGATCGCTCTGTTCGTCCTGGCACTGGCAGTGGCAGGCTGCACAGGGGGCCCGGAGACCGTGCACCCGGTCCTGACAGTCCTCCAATGCGGGCGACTCTCGGTCCCCAATAGCGCCGGCACCGCCTGTGAGCCACTGCGCACCACCGGCGTCGCCGAGCGGGCGATCGAGTTTCCGAGCAAGGGGACCCCTGGCGGTCTGATCACCCTGCGCGGATCGCTCACGACGCCCAAGTTTGAGCCCGGCACCGAGCCACCATCCAGGCTGCCCGCCGCCCTGTTGATCCACGGGAGTGGACCCCAGAGCCAGGATGGCGTCTTGCCCGCTGATCTGAAGGGTCCGTTTGCCGCGCCGGTGCCGACGCTCAAGGACCTGGCCGCCGCCCTCGCGGCGCGCGGCTTCGTGGTGCTTCGTTTTGACAAGCGCACCTGCACCGCCCAGGCCCAGCCCAATTGCACCTACCCGCTGGAGATCGCCACCCGCGCCGGCTGGGACGATCTCCTCGGCGATGTCGAGGCGGCCGCCAGCTTCCTGGGCAGCCAGCCGTCGGTGGACACCAACGACATCGTCCTTGTAGGCCACAGCCAAGGAGCCACGCTCGCCCTCCTGGCGGGCCAGAAGATCAAGCCCTCCGCCTACGTCCTGCTCGCTGGACTCTACCAGCCGGTCGACAAGGCGCTGGTGCGGCAGGTCCGATGGCAGATCGACCAGAGCGCCGACAAGCTGTCCGCCAAGGACAAGAAGGCCGCCGAGAACAAACTTGCCGAGATCGAGTCCTCCATGCTGGCGATCCGGCAGGGCTACTGGCCGGCGGAAGAGAAGCTGCTGGGTGCGCCCGGCGCGTTCTGGAAGCGCCGGATCGAGGACGGGGAAAAGGCACAGACGCTCATCCCGACCGCCGCTGCACCGATCTTGTACCTCCGTGGCGATGACGACGAGGACGCTGCCGCCGTGGACCTGGACGGGTTCAGGACCGCCCTCAAGGGCAAGAGGGGATCCACCGCGGCCGCCCTGCCTGGACTGAGCCACGGACTCCACGATCGCGGCGGCCCCGGCAAGGTCAGCGCCAAGGCCACCGACGCGATCCTCGCCTGGCTGACGCCCTGATCCTGGTACGCGCCGCCGCACTTGCCTTGGTGCTCTGCGTCGCCCTGGCCGCGTGCGCCGACCCAGTCACGAACGCGCGGCGCGGCAGCACAGGCGCGGCCCCGCTGACGCCAGAACCCATCGCTACGCCCGCCGACCTCGATCTCACGCCCGACAGGCAGACCTGCGACGGCGACGAAGACTGCCGCGTCGTCTGGGGCCTCCCAGGCCAGAACTTCCAGAACCTCTGCTGCGCGACGTGCGCCTCCAGACCCGCGGTACTCAACACCCGCTACGCGGCGCGCCTGGACGACTACAAAGAACAGATCGGCTGCGCCCAGGCGCTGTGTCCCCCGCGCGGCTCGTGCGCGCCGGAGCTGGTCGCGCCCCAATGCACCGCGGGAAAATGTCGACGGGCGCCAGACCGCTGATACCTTCACGGTGGAGGTGTGAGCATGGATGACATGGACGTCAGGGCAGCTACACTCTCGGCCGAGCAGCCGAGCGTCGCCGTCTTGTGGGAGACCCGCTTTGCGATCTGCCAACGGTTGCGCATTGGCGGGGTTGAACTCCGCCGGCGTATTCGCGACGGCGAGATCGAGGCGCGACTGGTACACGGCGAGCGCGCGTTTCGGGAGAACCGACCACGCTCCGCCGCACTCCGGACCCACGCTGGCGCGGCGCGACCGGTGGTCGTGCAGCGCGCCACACCACCGCCTGTCCCACCCGCGACGGTGCCCAATTGGGCCATCGAATTGTTTGTGGACAGACTTGCTACCGCCCACCGCAAGACCGGTGCCCTGGAGGCCGAACGGGACGCGCTGGTCGCCCAGGTGGCGGCGTTGCAGTCACTGGTGAACCGGCAGGAAGATTGCCTCGACAGCGCGCAGGACATCATCGACATGCTGCGCGCCAAGGCCGCCCGCGCCCAACGGGCCCACGGTGCCTCGGTCATCCGACGCTTTGGACAGAAGAGCGGCTGGTAGCGCTCCGCGGGACGCAGGAACGCAAAACGCCCGGTCTCTCGACCGGGCGTTTTGCGTTCTTGATGTCGGGCCCGCGTCACCGCGGGCCGCTGGACTCAGTCCGACATGTACTGCGCCAGCACCACCGTCACATTGTCCGTTCCGCCGGCCTCGTTGGCGGCCTGAATCAGACGATTGCACGCCAGCTCCAGGTCGTCATTGGCGCTCAGCAGCGTCTCACGGATCTTCTTGTCGTCGATCATGCCGTTGAGCCCGTCCGAGCACAGCATGTAGATGTCGCCGTCTTCCGGCTCCTCTACCGACACGTCCACCTGGACGCTCTCCTTCATGCCCAACGCACGCACGATGACGTTCTTGTGCGGGAAGTTCTCGATCTCCTCCGGCGTGAGATCCTTCATCTTGATGTAGTCGTTGAGCAGCGAGTGGTCCTCGGTGATCTGTGTCAGATCACCGCCGCGCAGCCGGTAGACCCGGCTG
>CALBXO010000585.1 GCA_937890335.1 uncultured Pseudomonadota bacterium
CGACCCACTCGGCACCCGTGCACGTCTCGGTGCCGGCGCCACAAAGGTTGGAGCAGTCCTGCGTCAGCGGCATGCCGTCTTCCCCCTCGTCGGTGATGCCGTTGAGGTCGTTGTCCATGCCATCACAGAGCTCCGGAACGACGGCCGAGCAGGCGCCGCTCTGGCAGATCTGCCCTTCGCGACAGGCGTTTCCACAAGCTCCGCAGTGGTCGTCGTCGCTCTGGGTCTGCACGCATTGGCCACTGCAATACTCCTGTCCGCCGCTGCACGCGCAGTCGCCCCCCTGGCAGGTGGCGCCGTCGGTGCACTCGTTGTTGCAACCGCCGCAGTGGTCCGCGTCCGTTGCGGTGTTCACGCAGCTGTCGCCGCACATCTGCTCCTCGTCGCCGCAGAGGTCCGGGTTGCCGCCCATACAGACCCCTTCGGTGCACACAGCGCCGTCGGAGCACGCGTTGTTGCAGCCGCCGCAGTGCAGGGCGTCACTGTTGGTGTCGATGCAGATCGCGTTGCAGATCTGCTCGCCCTCTCCGGAGCAATTTGCGCCGTTCTCGTCGTCGCTACAGCCGGCGAGCGCGACGAGCGCCCCCAGCAGGCAGAACACCTTCTTCATCGCCAAACCTCCGTCTTCGTGGATGACTCTTTGCGCCAGTTGTAGCACGGTGTAGGCGAATTCGCGACCGCCCGGAGACCGCTTGCGCTACGCCTATCTACATGGATTTGCCTCGGGCCCGAGGAGCTACAAGGGCTGCTTGCTGCGCGAGCGGCTGGCCGGGTTTGGCGTGGAGTTGGAGCTGCCGGATCTGGCCATGCCGAGCTTTGGGGGGCTGACCTACACGGATGCGTTGGCCGCCATCGATGCGCTCGGTACGGGGCCGTTCTGCTTCATTGGATCCAGTATGGGTGGGTATCTGGGGGCGCGGTTTGCCCAGCTGCACCCGGATCGGGTGGCCCGGCTGTTGCTCCTGTGTCCCGGTTTTGACCTGGTGTCTCGGTGGCCGGTGCTGATCGGCGCGGACGCCATGGCGCGCTGGGAGGCCGAGGGGGCGCTGGCGCTTCCCGACCGCGACGGCGGCGAGACGCCCGTTCATTTTGGGTTCATCGAGGACGCACGGCAGCATCCGGCGTGGCCCGACGTAGCGTGCCCGACGGTGATCGTGCACGGGACGCGCGACGAGGTCGTGCCTGTCGAGAGCTCGCGCACGTACGCGCGCGGGCGCGAAGTGACCTTGGTGGAGGTGGACGACGACCACGGCTTGACCGGCTCGGTGGAGCTGATCGCGCGGACCGCAGTGGAACACTTTGGGCTCGGGGGCTGATGGTGCTTCCCAAGCGCCTCGCCGGCGTCGTCTGGATCCTTGTCGCGACGGGTTGTTACGCCTCGATGGCCGCGTTCACCAAGCGCGCCATGGCGGACATGGACGTCTTCGAGGTTGTGTTCTGGCGCTCCGTCCTGGTCACGGTCATCGCGGTGATCGCGTCCCGCGTGGTCGGCGAGAGTCTGCGACCGAGGCACTGGGGGCGCCTGTCCCTGCGCTCCGGATTCGGTCTCGTGGCCATGGTGCTCTACTTCTGGTGCCTGGGTGAAATCCCCCTCGGCGTCGGCACGACGCTGCTCTACACGTCGCCACTGTTCACCGTGTTGCTCTCCGGCGTGGTGCTCGGAGAGGCGCGCAGCAAAATGACCCTGCCGCTGGCGTTGGTGGCGTTTGTGGGCGTGCTGTTCATCGCATGGCCGGACGGCGAGGTGTCCTGGGGCTCGAACGCGACACTCGGCGTCGCGGCTGGGCTTGGGTCCGGGTTGCTCGCAGGGCTCGCGTACCTGACGGTGCGCAAGCTGCGCGAAACCGAGACGTCGTCAGGTATCGTGCTGTTCTTCGCGGTGTTCTCCTGTCTGGGAACCGCGCCTCTGGCGCTGCGCAATGGGCTGCCGGATCTCTGGCCACACGGCGCCCTCCTGCTCGGTGTGGGCGTGTTTGCGGGCCTGGGCCAGCTGGCAATGACCCACGCCTACCGCATCGAGAAGGCGTCTCTCGTCGGGCCGTTCTCCTACGCCCAGATTGTGTTCAGCTTCACTCTCGGCGCGGTCTTGTTTGGAGAGCGCATCGACGCCTGGACCGTGGGGGGTATGGCCCTCGTAATCGGGGCCGGCGCCGTGCTCAGCCGACAGGCGAACGCCCGGGCTCCAAAGCCCCGGTGACCTCGTCGCCCAGGGCGGCAAACGCAACGGCCGGCACCACAAAGGCGAAGCATTCGCACCCCTCGATGATGCTTGCCAGGGCGTCGGAGTGCAGATTCGCTACGCGCGCGTGGCGCACGGTGCCCAGGTCGATGGGGATGTCGATTCGTGATTTGCGGGTCACGCCCCAGACGGGATCGCTGGACACCGCACCGTTTTGCTCAATGAGGTAGCGGGCGTCGGCATGGAGGGGAGTGTCCGGCTCCTCCACGACCTCCGCGCGCAGGTCGGGCGTCCCGGTCTGGAGCGTGATCCGTCCGCCGTCGCGCCTGTGGGCCGCCGCCTTGTCCCAGACCCCGGGGAGCCCGTCGCTGAACACGCGCGCGCCCAGCGCATGGATGGGGGAAGACAGCAAAGTGTGCAGGAAGAAGATGGCGTCATCGCCCTCGACATACAGTCGCCAATTGCTCTGAACCGGGTTTGGAAGCAGCCGCCGCACTGGCCCGAGAAACGCCCAGCCGAACCCGCCGTGACGGTAGTGGAGAACACTTAGCGCGGTCAGCCCGCCCCGCACCTCGAGCTTGTAGGGGCCAGGGAGCAGGTGCGCCACGCGTTCTGCGGGTACCCACCAGTTGAGGTAGACCACGTCCGTGATGTCGCTGCGCAGCGGCAGGAAAGGGAGGGGACGCAGCATGTCGCGGATGCCGCCGAGCAGGTCTCGGCCCATCGCCTGGCCGGCCAACCCGGCGATGAGCACGTTGATGACGCACAGGAGCGGGAACGCCAGTGTGTTGGCGGCCTGCACGACGGCAAAGTCGGGGTAGCCCGGCGTCTTGGTGACGTGCCAGACACCGACGCCGGCGACGAGAAAAAGCAAAAAATCCACGGCGGTCAGGAGGAGAGTCAGCCGCTTCCAGCCCGACGCCGGCGCAGCGACCGCGACGGCGAGCACCCAGAAGACGAGCATGATGTCGTAGGCCAGCCCGCCCCAGGTGCCGGTCATGACGAGCAACCAGACCTCGCGCGCGGGGTAGTCGCTGGCGGGCAGCGAAGGCATCGTCGTGACGGCGTAGGCCTCCGCGTACTGCTCGGGTACCACGGCGCAGATCGTGAACAGCGCGGCGGCGACGGCGAGGCCTTTCACCGCGGCCTGGGACGGCCCTTGGCGTTTCCACGCCCACGCGACCAGCGCCGCGCTCACGAGCAGATCGCTCAGCGCGCAGCCCTGCCAAGGCAACCAACCGAGCCGCCACAGCCACGGGTGTTGCGCCACCCAGCTGGCGCGGGTGGCCACGTCCACGCTCATGTCCATCGCCGGCGCGAGTACGGTGGCCATGCTGACCATGGCTGCGGCGTGAACCACGAGGCAGAAGAGCAGCGCGCGTTGAAGCAGTCGGTAGGCCATCACGGCGCCTTGTTCGGAGAGTGGAGCGAGTGGAGCGCTGGCCTCGGGGGCGGGCCAGCAGCGATTACGGGACGCGGACGCTGAGCTGGTATCCGAACTCCTCGCCGCCGTAGCCGTTGCAGTCGTAGACGAGGAAGTACCGGTCGGGCCCCTCGATCTCCAGGGCGTCAAAGTTGACCGTCCGGGCGCCGCCCTCCTCACCACATTCAGTGCTGCCGTACTCGGCGCTTCCGCGGTTGGTGCGAAGCGGGACCACCGTCGGGGTCAGGCCTCCGGTGGCGGTGACCGTGACCTCGGGAGATCCGCCGCCGTCGAGCGTCAGCTTGTAGACCTTCATGTCTCCGGGAGCGTCAATGGTCCCGTCCTCCGTGACTGCTTGCGCGCCGACAGTGCCGAGGTCAATTGGGCTCCAGGCCTCGTGGGTTACGGTGGCTCGCCACACGTGGTCCTGGCCGCCGACGTACGGGCCTCCGGGAAAGTTTTCGTAGTTTGCCGTGGCCTCGACGACCATCAGCACGGGCAACCCGAGGTAGGGAAAGATCAGCTGGCTGCGCGCCGCGAGGCTGTCCTCGGACTCGTCCCCGGCGAAGGTGAGGATCTGGAATTGGTCGGTGGTGTAGAGCAGGGGATCGAAGGTGCCGCCCACCGACTCGACGCGGATCGTCACCAGCGATTGCGGCGGGGCCGAGAACGGGACCAGGTCCACGTCGCCGGCCTGCACGTTGCCACCGTCCGTGAAGAAGAGATGGTCGTCGCCGTCGAGCACGCCGAGGATCGTCGTGGGCCCATCGCCGTTGAGCACGAGGGGCTCGAAGACGTCGTCGTGGTCACAGCCGGTCAGGCAGTCGGGGAAGTCGGCCTCGCCCTCAGCGTAGTCGGCGTCGCCGCCGTTGTTGGCGCCGTTGTTTCCGTTGTTGCCGTTGTTGGCGCCGTTGTTTCCGTTGTTGGCGCCGTTGTTTCCATTGTTGGCGCCGTTGTTCAAGGCATTGTTGGCGCCATTGTTTCCGTTGTTGACGCCATTGTTTCCGTTGTTGACGCCATTGTTGGCGCCGTTGTTGGCTGTCGTCCCGTTGGTCGCATCGTCGCCACACCCCACGGTGGCCGCCAGCGTCCCGGCGAAGATCATTGCAAGGAGTTGTCGTTTCATACGTCGACGTATAGCAGAAGATGAATGGTGGAGAGCATGACTGATACGACTGAGCCCGAAATTCGCAAACCCGCACCGCCCTGGCTGATGTACCTGAGCGTCGTCCTGGCCGTGGTGATGATCTTTGGCGGGGTGACGTGGGCGCTGGGCCTGGGCCCGTTTGCCTACCGGCAGATCTACTACGGCACAAGCGAGATCTACATGCTCAACATGTCCGATCAGGTCGTGTCCGTGACGCTCGACGGGGGCAAACCCTATGAGTTGAGTCCCGAGTCCGCCGACCGTACGCCGCTGCTGGGTGGGACGACCCACGTCGTGACCCGTGACAAGGATGGCGCCGTGCTCGAGGAGTTTGACGTCTTCGTGGATGGCGCGCCGATCTTCTACAATGTGGCGGGTGCCAAATGCCTGGCGCTCGCCGACGTGTCCTCGTACTACCGGGGCGGCGACAAGGGAATCGAGCTCCTGGGCACCTACAAGCGAGGCACCAAGATTGTGGCGCTGCCGCACGACAACATCATCTGGCCGCGCCAGACATTGCGCGACGAGGTCCGCGGGGGCGCAGGCGTTGCGTGGATCGAGATGGTCGCCTGCCCGTTGGTGGAAGGAGGCGAGGACCACCTGCTCGCCGGCCATCTGGACTTTCTGCTGACGGAACGCAAGCAGCGTGAGCAGGAGCTCAAGAAGCAGGCGGAGATCAATCGCATGATGATGAATGGCGACAGTGACAGCGTGGACAAGCTCGTGAAGAAGAGCTCCGGCGCCACCCTCGCCCTCCCAGACGCCGGCGCCGACGCCGGGTCGAACTGAAGAGACAGCCCGCCCCGGCGGGTTCCTTCCTGGCCCGCCCGGCTGTGTCGGGTGGTTTCCGGTGGCGCCACGTGGGAATAAATCGCGCATTCACCCCGCCGCGGGGCCTGCGCGTCCTTGACACCCCTCAAGGCCGAAACTATAAGCACTCGCGTGTTGGAGGTGCGCTCGTTGTCGAGCAATCAGAACGGTGCTTCGGGGCCTATAGCTCAGTTGGTAGAGCAGCTGGCTCATAACCGGTCGGTCCCTGGTTCGAGCCCAGGTGGGCCCATCAACCGGAGGGCGCGAGCGGAGAGCAAGGCTCACCGGCGAGTCCTCGGAGACAACCCCCACACCCGAACAACTCCCAAGGAGTTCAACAAGAAGGCCCGGCGCCCAAACCGCCGGGCCTTCTGGTCTCTCGCTGAGGTGGTACGTTGAAGGAGCAGTTGGACCTGTTGAGGAACCTCCAGGCAGTCGACCTGGAACTCGACACCCGAGAAAACTCGGTGGGTCAGATTCGTAAGCAGTTGGAGGATCACAAGCTGATCCTTGAGAAGCTGGCCTCGGATCTGGAAACCCAGAAGAGTGAATTGCAGGACACGATCGCGCTCAAATCGCAGCGCGAGATCGAACTCGCGGACTCCGATGCGGCGACGGCTCGCTCGAAAGAGCGGCTGATGAACGTGTCTTCGGCCAAGGAATACAACGCCCTCGAGAAGGAGATCGAGGTGTTGAGCCGGAAGTCGGAAGAGACGCGGGAGCAGCTCGATCATCTGCGCGAAGCCATTGACGTCAACGAGCGCGCCATCGCCGACAAAGAGTCGAAGATCGAAGCGCTCCGCGACCAGATCGAAGGCGCCGAGAAGGACGCCGAGGGTCAGCTTGCGCAGCTCGAGAAGAGCATCGAGAAGACGCGTTCCACGCGGAACACGGCGCGCGAGCGCATCAAGAACCCCATCATGCGTCGCTACGATTTCATTCGTCAGCGTCGTGGTGGTTCTGCGGTGTGTGGTGCCATCGAGGGGGCCTGTCAGGGCTGCTTCATGATGTTGCCGCCGCAGCAGTTCATCGTGCTTCAGCGCGGTGAGACGCTCGTGACCTGCCCGTCCTGTCAGCGCATCCTCTTCTTTGAGGACCCCGCTGCCAGCGAGGCCTCTGCGGGCTGACGTTGAGGTCGCCTCCGGGCGACCGATGTCACCGGGATCGCACCCGCTGTGCGTCGGCCTCGGCCGACGCCCGCAGGAGTGCGTCTCGCCTCGCCATCGCCGTTACAATTCCGGTCAGTATCCCTCCGCGTTCGCGGCCATCGCTGCGATCAGCAATGTGCCCAGGCCGCTGCAGATGATCACCACCAGCAGCGCGATGATCACGCCCATAAACAGTCGTCTGCGGTCCGACATGGGGCTCTCCGGAGAGGGGCGGCGAAGGTTCCGAGACCCGCGTTAAGCCGGGTTCTGGCGTGGACGATCATTCCTCTAGGCCTGCCGTTGCCAGCAGGCTCAAGCGATCATACCCGGGGCATAACGGGCGGGCCACCCGCGGCCTCCCGAGGGAGACCACCCCTGTTCGATCTTGCTCCGGATGGGGTTTACCTTGACGGCCCGATGTCACCAAAGGGCCCGGTGAGCTCTTACCTCACCTTTTCAGCCTTACCTCGGGCTCCCGAGGGAGCTGGCGAGGCGGTTTGTCTCTGTGGCACTTTCCCTGGGGTCGCCCCCGGTCGCCGTTAGCGACCATCCTGCCCTGTGGAGCCCGGACTTTCCCTCCCGCAACCCGAAGGCTGCCGGCGATCGTCTCGCGGATCTCGGAACCAGCGCCGGCGTAGTATGCGTTCGCGCTTCCGGAACGCAAGCCCCGATGACAGATCGCAACAAAGCTGCAACACGGGCAACGCCGCGCTACGATGTCCCACATGAAACAGCGACTCATCGTCTTTCTGATTCTCTGGGCGGCCAGCGGATGCACGGTCAACAACCCCGGCAACTCCTGCTCGGTGGACACGGATTGCTCCTCGAGCCAGCTGTGTGTCGAAGGCGAGTGCGCGAGCGCCTGCGAGGAGGCCTGCGGTGACGGGGAGGTCTGCGACCCCCAGACGCGGATGTGCATCGGCGACGAGTGCACCACAGGCGCCGATTGTGGTCCAAACCTGCGCTGTGTCACCGGCCGCTGCGTGACGGACGTGGCGTGCACGACGGACGTGGAGTGTCCGGAGGGCCGCAGCTGTCTGGACGGGGAATGTGTCGACGGTGACTGCAGGATCGACGGCCATTGCGTGGGGAACCTGGTCTGCGTGGACCAGGCGTGCATCCCGCCCGAGGGATGCGTGGTCGGTGAGGTCCGCTGCAACTCCAACACCCTCATCACCTGCTTGGTGGGCGGCGAAGAAGTGCAGGAGCCCTGTGCCGAAGGGTCGGTGTGTCTGGAGGCGGACGGGTCGGCCCGCTGCCACGAGCTCATCTGCGAGGCCGGCGATCGAGTCTGCGCGGACGTCGACACCGTGACCGTGTGCAACTCGACGGGGACTCAATTGGTGGACGAAGCGTGCGCCCAGGGTGAGGTCTGCACGGACGGTACGTGCGGGCAGGTCCCGTGCGACCCCTTCGAGATCGGGTGCGCCGACGACAGCACCGCCTTCGCCTGTGACGCCGAGGGACAGATCGAGCTGCTGCCCTGTCGGGATGACCAGTACTGCGAGGACGCATTGTGCCGCGACCGCGCCTGCGCGCCGGGTGAGTCCCGCTGTGTGGGCGACACCGTGGTCACGTGCAACGACGCCGGGACACGGGTGGAGCGGGTCTATTGCGGAGATTTGCCCGAGTGCGTGGACGTGCCGGGGGGCTGCGCGTGCGTGGACACAGATTGCGTCCCGCGCGTCTGCGTTCCTGGGTCGCGGCGCTGCGTCGGCAACGGCGGCCAGGCTTGCGCCGAGGACGGCACCACATGGTTGCCGCGCCAGGAGTGTGGCGGCGAGCAGGCGTGCATCGAGGGCAGCTGCGTGGACCGGGATTGTGAGCGTGGGACCTCGCTGTGCTCAGGCGAGATCCTCTTGCGGTGCGTGGGCGTGTGGGAGGCCGACGACTGCGCGGAGCGCGGACAGCTGTGTGAGGACGGGCGGTGCCAGCCGCGGGCCTGCGAGCCCGGTGCGGCGCTGTGCGCGGACGGCGACGTCGCGACCCGCTGCAACGTGCGTGGTGACGGCGTGGAGCCGGGCACGGACTGTGGAGATCTGGACCTGAACTGCCGGGCCGGCGAGTGCGTGGACGCCTGCGAGCCAGGCGCGCGCCGGTGTGATGGCGGTGCGGTGCGCGTGTGTCTCGAGGATGGGATCACCGAGCGGGAGGTGATGTGCGCGAACGAACAGATCTGTCTGGAGGGTTTCTGTCGCGCGCCGGTCTGCACGCCCGGGCAGCTAGGCTGTGACGGGGCTCGCATCGCAGAGTGCAACGCACAGGGGACGGCGTTCTTGCCCGGCGGCGAGAACTGCGCAGAGCGCGGTCTGCGCTGCTCGGAGGCCACGTGTGTGGAGGGGCAGAACGAGTGCCCTGTGACGAGCGCGCGCGGTGGTTCGTCCGAGTCCGCCGTGCCGCAGCGGGGCGGGTTTGTGGTCGTTCCGGCCGGTGCGCCGCTGGAGCTGGACGGCACGGAGTCCACCGACGACGACAGCGTTGCGCGCGTAATCTGGCGCCGCGTGGACGGCCCGGGCGGCATCACGCTGGCCGCAGATCTGGACCCGCGGCGCGCAATCGTCACCCAGCTGCGGCCCGTGGAGCGCTATGTGTTCGAGGCGGTGGCCGTCGACAGCACGGGCCTGGAGGCCTGTGAGCCGGCCTACCTCACGGTGCACACGGTGGGCGACGAGCAGATGGTCTTCCACCTCATCTGGGACGATGACGACCCGAACCCGGACGACAACACGGGGGCCGACGTGGATCTACACCTGCTCAAGACCCGGACGGGGCTCTGGTTCGAGCAGCCCTTCGATTGCCATTGGGCCAACCAGCACCCGGATTGGGCGCCGGAGTCGCCGGACCAGGTCATCGACGACACCAATGGCGGAGGGCCCGAGATCATCGTCCTCGACAACCCGAGCCCCTGCGAGTGGTACGCCGTCGGCGTGCACTATTGGCGGGCGGCGTTTGGTGCTGCCAGTGCGCACGTGCATGTGTTCAACGGTGGACAGCTGGTCTGGTCCGAGTTTGACCACGAGCTGCCGACCACTGGCGCCTGGTGGGAGGCGATGCTGATCCACTGGCCCACCGGTCGCGTGTTCAACACGGGCCGGGATTTCGGCCAGCCGCGGCGCGCGGACCGGCCCCGCTTCTCCGCGGAGGCGCTTGATTCCGAGCTCTGTGGTATCCCGGACGACCTCGACGACTGAGCGAGGTGCCGCGGAGGGTTCAGTGTCACCACACAAGATCGTGATCATCGGAGGGGGCTTTGCGGGCCTCTACGCCGCGCGGGCGCTGCGCAAGGCGGACGCCTCCATCACCCTGATCGACAAGCGCAACCACCACCTCTTCCAGCCGCTGCTCTACCAGGTGGCCACCGGTGGCCTGTCCCCCGGTGACATCGCCGAGCCCATACGCAACATCCTGCGCGGCCAGAAGAACTGCAATGTGCTCCTGGCGGAAGCCGAAGCCGTCGACGTCGAACGCCGCGTAGTTCAGTTGGACGACGGGGAGCTGCCCTACGACACGCTGCTGGTCTGCACGGGGCTCCAGAACCAGTACTTTGGGCACGACGAGGAGTGGGAGCCGCTGGCGCCGGGCCTGAAGTCGCTGGAGGACGCGGTCACCATCCGGCGCCGGTTCCTGATGGCGTTTGAGATGGCCGAGCGCGAGGAGGACC
Source organism: uncultured Pseudomonadota bacterium (assembly GCA_937890335.1). Lineage (GTDB taxonomy): Bacteria > Myxococcota_A > Bradymonadia > Bradymonadales > CALBXO01. The sequence continues at coordinate 10,369 of CALBXO010000585.1, forward strand.
CGGAGCGTCGCCGCCAGCTGCTGACCTTTGTCATCATCGGCGGTGGCCCCACCGGCGTGGAGCTCGCCGGGACCATGGCCGAGATGGCGCGCAAGAGCCTGCCGCGAGACTTTCACCGCTTCACTGGGGCGGACACGCGGGTGATTCTGGTGGAGGGCGGCGACCGGTTGCTCAAGGCTTTTCCGGAGGAGCTCAGCGAGAGCGCAAAGCAGCAGCTGGCGTCGCTGGGCGTGGAGGTGATGACCGATGTGCGCGTCAACGCCATCACCAAGGACAGCGTGCTGCTGGGCGAGGAGACGCTGATGACGCCCAATGTGTATTGGGCGGCGGGCGTGGGCGCGGGCCCGATGCTCGCGTCCCTGGGCGGTGAACTGGACCGCATGGGCCGCGTCTGTGTGGCGCCCGACTGCACTCTGCCGGGCCACCCGGAGGTCTTTGTCCTGGGGGACTGCGCCAACCTCACGGACGCGTCTGGCGGCGCGGTGCCGGGCGTGGCGCAGGGCGCAATCCAGATGGGCCGCTACGCCGCGGAGGTCATCAAGGCGCGCATGGGCAACGGCGTGCTGCCCGGCCCGTTTGTGTACAATGACAAGGGCATGCTGGCGACGATTGGGCGCTCGCACGGCGTCGGTGTCGTGGGAGACCGGAAGCTGACGGGATTCACGGCGTGGTTCCTCTGGCTGTTCATCCACCTGGTGTTCCTGGTGGGATTCGACAACCAGATCATCGTCTTCATTCAGTGGACCTGGGCCTACCTGCGCTACCAACAGGGCGCGCGGCTGATCACCGCACGCTACGTGTCCCATGAAAACCCTCGAGACTGAGCTCGCCGAGGCTGGGTTGGACGTCTTTGCGGCGTTCAGCACCCGCGGCTGGGCCGATCCCTACGTCCTGAACCCCTTTGCGCGCCGGGCGGGGGCGCTGGCGTGCGTGATCGGCAACTCCAAGGCGCTCTGGCCTGTGTTCACCGCGACGGGCGCCTGCGGCGACCACCCGCTGGACCGGTACGTGGTGGAGACAGTGTCGCGCCTCAGCGCGGCGGCGAGCTCGCGACTGGGCGCCCACCACATCCACTGGGCGCACGTGGTGCGTCCGGCAGCGGTCCCCATCCAGCGCGTCGCAGAGCACGCCGGACTGGCCCGCCTGGGCCCCGCCTGGCTCAGCGTCCACCCAGAGTTTGGCCCGTGGTTCGGGCTGCGCGCTGTCGTGGTGTTCGACACGGACGGTCCCGAGACTGTCTCTCCCGCACCTGACCCGTGTTCCGCCTGCGACGGCAAGCCGTGCATCCCCGCCGTGCAGGCAGCCCTGGACGCGGGGCCCCGCGCCACCTGGCGCGATTGGCTCGCCGCCCGGGACGCCTGTCCCGTGGGCCGCGACTCCCGATACGACGAGGCGCAACTCGAGTACCACTACACGAAGAACCCCGCCTGCCTCGGTCGATAGACCTCGCCGGACCGAGCTACGCCGGGTTCCACTCGCCGTGGAACTTGAGGGGGAGGTGGTGTTCGAGGTGGACGCGGGCGATGGGGCCGTCGGCGACGTGTTCGGCGTCGAAGATGGCGAGCTGGGCGCGGCCGGTGGCGGAGTCGCCGACCTCGGAGAGGAGCCAGCCAGGTTCTTTGCCCGACTCAATGTCTGGGCCGGTGTCCGGGGCGGGGGCGAAGACAGGCTCGCCGCAGACGAAGCCTGCGCCAAAATCGAAGAGGTCGGCGGTGCCGGTGCGCAGGTCCGTGCGCGCCAGACCTGACCAGAGGACGCCGGCGCTGCCGTTGTAGGTGGTGTAGGCGTAGCGGGGTTCGAGGCCGATGCGGGCGCGGTGGATCTGGGGGAGCTCCTGGCCGCCGAGGTCCGCGATGACCTCCTCCGTCGCGGTGCCACCGGACAGCGGCAGGATGGTGCGGCGCAGCGTGCCGTGGGTGGCTGGCGTGCGGTCGGTGCCGCTCATGATGGTGCAGATGTCCGCGTCGTCACCGAGGGCGTTGCTGCCGTCGTCATATCCCACCCACTCGCAGACGATGTCGTTGCCGCGCACGTGGGTGCCGATGGTGTGCCACTGCCAGCCGGGGGTGGCCTCGACCTCCACGGGCGGCTCGTCGGTACCCCGCTTGAAGAGGAGGAAGCGGGAGCCCTCCTCGGGCCGCCAGGCGATGGAGTCGCGCACGGCGTTGCCGGTCAGGAGCTTGTTGAGGTCCAGGATGGCGGGCTGGAGGTGGACCACGATGTGGCTGGCCGTGGGGAAGAAGTCGTGCACATATGAGGTGGGTCGCAGCTGATGGACGCGGGACTCGCGGACCGTGCCGTCGGGCGCCAGCACGGCCAGATGAAGCCGGCCCGAGGCGAAGTCCAGGCCGAAGTGCGCCCACTCGCCGGTCTCTGCGAGCTTCTTGGGGTGCGCGGCGACCACGTTTTGCAGGCCGAGGGTGGCCAGCCCGACTGTGTCCAGCGAGTCCGGGTCGAGCTCGAACGGAAACGTCCCCTCGTCAAAGGCGTACAGGCGGTCGCGCCACTTCCAGACCGAGACGCCCGCCTGGTTGGGGATGCTCGGAATGTCGCTGGTGCCGGGGGCCTTGGTGGTCCAGGTGTCGTAGAGGAAGGCGCCGGCCCCCTGCTCTTCCACATACTTCTCGGTCTGCACAAAGCGGTTTCGAAACCGGACCTCGCCGTCCCCAAATCTGTCCTGGTGGATCGCGCCATCGCCGTCCACGATGCAGCGCTTGCGCAGCTCGCCGCGGTCGAAGAGGCCTGGGCCGTTGCGGTAGAGCGTGCCGCGCAGACCACGGGGGATCGTGCCCTCGATGCGCGCGATGTAGTCGTGTTCGGTGGGCAGGGAGGTGGTGACGCCGCCGAAGGGCAGCGGGTCGCCGGCTGGGACCGGCTCCATGGAGGAGGGGTCGCCGCAACCGAGGAGGTGGAAACCCGAGAGCGCGTGTGCGCCGCCGGCGACCAGGAGGCCCAGCAATTCACGTCGGTCGAGGTGGAGTTTCATGCATCGCTCACGCAGCGCCCGCCAAGGCAGGCCGAGGGTAGTCGATTGGACCTGTGTGCCGCAACGAACCCTCGGATTGCGAGGCCGCAGTTGCGGCACTATCGTCTTGGGCGGCGCTGGTCGCCTGGAGGTTGGTCATCCGTTCCCAAGCCTTGGTTCTTCTCGTCTCGTTCTGCCTCGCGGCGCCGGTGGTGGCGCAGTCCCGGGCGCCCCAGATCGACCCCGACATTCCCCAGGCTGCGTGGAGCTGGCCCGGGGTCTGGACCGGGGAACTGGGTGCGGTTGTGCGCTATGCCGATGGCAGCGGCGTTCACTGTACCTGGCGCGGTTGTTTTGCACCGGCCGGGGCCGACGCCGGACCGCTCAATGACTGGATTGGCCAGGGAGGTGCCGTCTCCGGGTGTTTCGATCTGCCGAGGAGCACACTGCTCGCGCTGATGGCGCGGGCGTCGGCGCGCACGGGGCTGCCTGCTCCGGACCTGACGCAGTGTTTCCGGTTGACGGGCGCGGGCGACGTGCCCCGGACGCTGTCCCTGGCGTCGCGGGCTGCAGGGGTCGAGGACAGCTACCTTGAGGCGTTTCCGGTGCCGCAGGACGACCCGGACACTCCCGACTTTTCCGACCGGCAGTGGTACCTCGACACGTTCGAGGAGGCCGAGGGCATGGGGTACCGGGCGGTCTGGGAGCTGCACGGGGCGCTCGGGGCTGGGGTGCGCGTGCTCGACATTGAGGGCGCCTTCAACGTCAACCATGAGGATCTGACCACGGCGCGCCACGCCGATCTCTGGCCCGGTTCCGGCACGTCCCTGCTGGACGACGACGACCACGCCACGGCGGCGCTCGGGCTCATTGTGGCGCAGCACAACGGCTACGGAATGGACGGCCTCGCCCCCGCCGCGGAGCCCCTGTTCGCGGGGCTCGTGACGCGGGAGTACGCGTGGGGGGTCGGGCCCGCGATCCTGCGGCAGCTCCAGAGCCTCGGGCCGGGTGACATGCTGTTCCTGATCGTGTCGGTACCGGGTCCTCGGTCCATGGGCAACGGCAACCAGGGCAACCTGCCCATGGAATCGCAGCGCGCGGAGTTTGACGCCATCTCGCTGGCCACGGATCTGGGTGTCATCGTGCTCAATGCCGGTGGCAACGGTCTCGAGAATCTGGACGACGAGATCTACGCGGGTCTGTTTGACCGCAACCTGCGCGACAGCGGCGCCATCTTCGTCTGTGGGGGCATTCCCCCTGGCCAGGACAACCCCGCCCGTTCGCCCATCTGGTTTACGAACCGGGGCTCGCGCTGTGACGTGCAGGCGTACGCGAGCAACCTGCCGACGCCGGGGTACGGGGAGCTGTTTGGAGAGGGCGAGCACGACCGCCTCTACACCAGCTCGTTTGGCGGGACATCAGGCGCGACGCCGTTGGTGACGGGGCTCGCCGCGCTGTTGCAGTCCATCGCGCGGGCGCGCGGGAAAGTATTGCTGCCCGATGGTATGCGGCGGTTGCTGGTGGCGACAGGCACGCAGCAGCCCGAAGGCGTTCACATCGGCCCCCTTCCCGACGGCCCGCGCGCCGCCGCGGCCATCGATACGTACGCGGTGGACCTGCCGGCCCCCGTGGACGGACCTCCCCAGATGGGCCAGGCATGTCTCGGCGTCTGTGCGGACGGCCTGACCTGTGTGGAGCCTGTCTCCGGCGAAGGGTACTGCCTGCGCGTCTGCGACCCGTTTCAGGGAACGGGGTGCGAAGAGGGTTTGGTCTGCGCGCTGCAGGTGACGGGCGATGGGCAATGCGTCGTGCCCAGCGGCGGCGGCGCGGGCGCCGCCTGCGCCATCCAGTCGGACTGCGGTCCCAACACCTTGTGCGTGGCCGAGGTGTGCGCGCCGTTGTGCAGCGTGCGCCAGCAGCGCCCCTGTGCCGACTCGGAGGTCTGCGTGCCGCGCACCAACCTCGGCCTCGACTGGGGCGCGTGTGTGGAGCGCCCCACCGAAAACACGCCCCCGATTCTCTGGCCGGTGGGAGACCGCAGGGTCCGCGAGGGGCAGCGCCTGGACATCACCCTTGAAGCCACCGACGTCCGCGGTGACCCATTGACGTTCTCGGTCACGGGGTTGCCCCGCGGCGCGACGTTCGACGCCGAACCCGCTGTGTTCTCCTGGACGCCGCAGCTGGGCCAGCAGGGTGTGTACGAGGTGACCTTCCGCGTGGATGACCCCGAGGGCCGGGCAGCGCGGGAGGTTGTGCGCTTCTTTGTGGTGCCGGGACCGCTGACGGCCCGCATCGACTCGCCGACCGATGGAACCCCGCTGTCGACGGACTCGCCACGGGTAAGCGGCGCGACGCATCGCGGCGCGCAGGTCGAGGTGCGGCGGGCTGGCGGCGAGGACGACGGCCAGGTCTTGTGTGAGGCCACAGCAACGGATACCGGGTCGTTCCTCTGTGTCTGCGCGCCGTTGCTGGACGGCGAGCATGCGCTGGTGGCCGTCCCCATTGACGCGCACGGCAGGGAGGGGCAGCCCAGCGGCGTGGTCCATGTCCTGATCGACACCATCCCACCGGGTGTGCCGTCACTGACGGGCCCCCTCTCGACGAACGAGGTACCCGTCCGGTTTGAGGGCACGGCCGAAGCCGGGAATGTCCGGGTGTTCGTCTTCGACGAGGACGCAGAAGTCCTCTGCGCGGGTGACACTGCGGAAGGAGAGGCGGGCAGCTGGGACTGGTCCTGTACTGCCGGGCGCGACCATGCTGAGGGAGAGCACACCGTGGTGCTCCGGGCGCGGGATGGAGCGGGCAATCGCTCCGCTGACTCGGAACCCGTTGGCTTTGCGGTGGACCTGACTGCGCCCGCGGCCCCGTCGATCACGGCTCCCAGCGCCGGAGCGCGCGCACCTGCGGACACCGAGTTGGCGGTGGAGGGCCAGTCCGAAGAGGGCACGGTCCAGGTGAGGTCGGGTGCGTTGTCCTGTGTCGCCGAGGCCGCCGGAGGTTTTTGGACCTGTGTGCTGCCGGCTTCGGGCGCGGGGGAGCAGGTCATTGAGGCGGTGGTCACGGACGACGCGGGCAATGCCGGACCTCCCGCGCAGTTGACCTTGACCCGCGTGGCTCCCGCGGTGGTCGTCGCGATCGAGGTTCCTACGCCTACCGAAGAGGTGCAGCCGGTCATCTGGGTGACCACCGAAAATGCGGACGCCGCCACCGTTGAAGTCGACGGGAACGAGGTCTGTTCTGCCGCCGCGCCCGAGGTGGACGTCGCCCGCTTCACCTGCACGCCGCCGGCGCTCGAGCTCGGTGTGCACGACGTGGAGGTGGTGGCCTTCGTGGATGGGGGCGCCTCCTCGGCCCCGTTCAGCTCGACTTTCGAGGTGGTCGCGGTGCCGGGGCCCGCGGTACCGAAGTCCGGGAAAACCGGCGGCTGTGCCACGGCCAGCTCAGTCTCCCGCTGGTTGTGGCCGCGACGCAGGTAGCCCCGCGTAACCGGGCACCCCGGTCAGCCGGGCGTGCGCAGGTTGTCCACGAGCTCCTGGATGGACTTGGGTGGCGCCGGCGTCAGCTTGCCTACGATGCCGGCGACGACGAAGTTGATCAGCATGCCCAACGTTCCAATGCCCTCCGGCGAGATGCCAAAGAGCCAATGGTCCGCGCTGTTGAGCTCGGGCGAGATGAACTTGAAATAGATGATGTAGCTGGCGGTGAAGGTGATGCCGGCGATCATGCCCGCCACGGCCCCCTGGTAGTTCATCCGTTTGGAAAAAATGCCCATCAGGATGGCGGGGAAGAAGCTCGACGCGGCGAGCCCAAACGCGAACGCCACGACCTGCGCCACGAAGCCTGGCGGATTGATCCCAAAGTACCCCGCCACGACGACCGCGACGACCACTGAGATTCGCGCGGCCAGCAGCTCCCCGCGGTCTGTGATGTTGGGCCGCAGGCCGCGGCGCAAGAGATCGTGGGACACGGAGGTGGAGATGACCAGCAGCAAGCCCGCGGCGGTCGAGAGTGCGGCGGCGAGGGCCCCGGCGACCACGAGTCCGATGACCCACGCGGGCAGATCGGCGATCTCGGGATTGGCCAGCACCATGATGTCACGGTCGATCACGAGCTCATTGGCGACCGCAGCGCCCTGCCCGACGTACTGGATGATTCCGTCGCCGTTGAGGTCGTTGAACTTGATGAGGCCCGTGGACTCCCAGGCCTTGAACCACGGCGGCGCGTCGGCGTAGTGCGTGTTGGAGATGGTGGTCAGCAGGTTGGTGCGGGCAAACGCGGCCACCGCCGGCGCGGTGGTGTACAGCAGGGCGATGAAGACGAGCGCCCACCCCGCCGAGCTGCGCGCGGCCGCCACCTTCTTCACGGTGTAGAAGCGCACAATCACGTGGGGCAGACCGGCGGTGCCAACCATCAAGGCGGCTGTGATGAAGAAGACATCGAGCGTGCTCTTTCTGCCCTCGGTGTAGGCCGGGAACCCCAGATCCGTGCTGAGCACGTCGAGCTTGTCGAGCAGGAACGTGCCCGATCCGTCCGCCAGAGTGGACCCAAAACCAATCTGCGGAATGGCGTTCCCAGTGATGAGCAGCGAGATGAAGATCGCGGGCACAAGGTAGGCGAAGATGAGCACGCAGTACTGCGCCACCTGCGTGTAGGTGATGCCCTTCATCCCGCCGAGCACTGCGTAGAACGCCACGATCGCCATGCCAATGCCGACGCCCGTCGTGATGTCCACGTCCAGAAAGCGCGAGAAGGCGATCCCCACTCCGCGCATCTGCCCGGCGACGTAGGTGAAGCTCACAAAGATCGCGCAGAGCACCGCGACAAACCGCGCCGTCTGCGAGTCGTACCGGTCTCCGACAAAGTCGGGCACGGTGAACTTGCCGAACTTGCGAAGGTAGGGCGCCAGGAGGAGCGCCAGGAGCACATAGCCACCGGTCCACCCCATCAGGTAGACGGCGCCGTCGCGCCCCTGAAAACTGATGATGCCGGCCATGGAAATGAACGACGCCGCGCTCATCCAATCCGCAGCGGTCGCCATGCCATTGAGCACGGGATGCACGGACCCGCCGGCCACGTAGAAATCGCCGGTCGTCCGCGCGCGCGACCACACGGCGACCCCGATGTAGACGGCAAAGCTCACGCCCACCATCACGAAGGTCCAGACCTGCGCGCTCACGCGTCACCCCCGTCTGCGTGGTACTTCCGGTCCAGGCGGTTCATCAGGAAGACGTACACGAAGATCAGCGCCACAAAGACGTAGATGGAGCCCTGCTGGGCAAACCAGAACCCGAGCTTGAACCCGCCCATGCGGATGGTGTCGAGCTGGTCCACGAACAGGATTCCGCAGCCGTAGGACACCGCGAACCAGATCGCGAGCAGGACGCCGACGTACTGAAGGTTGCGC
>CALBXO010000586.1 GCA_937890335.1 uncultured Pseudomonadota bacterium
GGCGGCCCCACGCTCCGAGCGGGAGCCAGGTCTGGCCGTCCGGTCCGCGGGTGGCGTCGGTGATGTAGCTGAAAAGCAGCCTGTGGTCGTACGGAGGGCGCCGCGGTCCGCTGTCGGTCAGACCCACCCGCAAGGAGACGCGCAGCCCGTGGTCACCGTTGACCAATGAGTACGGACCCATGATGGCACCCTCGCCCTCACAGACGCGCAGTCCCTGGGAGCCGTCCATGCCCGTGACGCTGCTTCGGACCTCCTCGTCCGTGGTCGCCTGGTTCACGGCGGTGACCAACGGGTCGTCGATGAGGGACTCGCGGAGGTCAAAGTTCTGTCGGTGTTGCACCCGTCGCGCGGTGCAGTAGAGATTCTCGGTCTGGGCAGGCATGGGCTGGCCCTCGGACCAGGCGGTCGCGCGGACCACGCCTCCGTTGCCGGGGCCCGTGGAGCCCCTTCTTTGCACGACCTGGAGGTCCATGGTGGCGGCCACGGAACAGCCGGGACCGCCGTCGATCACGCCGTCGCAGTCGTCGTCTACACCGTTGCCGCACACATCGGATTGGACCGGCCCCTCGGCGCGCGGGGTGCATTGCCCGCCAAAGCAGATGCCCTGCGTCTCCACGTTCTGGCAGAGGCTGCTGCAGGCGGCGCCGTCGTCCACAGGTGCCACCTCGCACTCTCCGTCGCTGCAGGTGCCCACGGCGCAAGGTCCGGCGCTGCAGTCCTCCACACCGACGCACGCGCAGCGGTCTGTCGGCGTTCCGATGACGCGACCCTGGCGACCCCGCTGGCAGGTGTTGTCGTCGTCTGGGCACTCCGCGCAGACGTCGTCGGTACACGGGTTTCCATCGTCGGGTGTGGGCGGGGGCGCGACCATGCATTCCCCCCGTTGGCTGCAGAAGTCGACGCCGTTGCACCAGATCTGATCGTTGCAGTCTTCGTCGTCGTCGCACTGCGGGTCAGGGGTGTCGGCGTCCATCTGGTCGTTGTTGGCTGGCAGGTCACCGCCCATGTCGGGCCGGAGGAGGTCCGTGTCTGGGCGGCGGGACACGTCGCCAGCGCTTTGCGCGTCGGCGTCCATGGACGCATCTGCGCCCTCCATCAGCGGCTGTTCCGGAAAGCTGGAACAGCTGGCTGTCAGCACAAGGACAGTCAAACAAACTCGCGCAGGCACACGGGCGGTCATCGCAACGCTCATCGTCATTCCGGTCTCGGTCATGAAGACAGGGTGACGACGACTCATTTTGTTACGCTTTGGGCCGGATCCAGTCGCAATTGAGAGTCACGCAGGCCGTGGAAACCGTCGTCGTCCACCGCCTGGAGAGTCAGCTCTTCGATGACGTTCTGCAGTGGGACCCCCGCCGGGGCGTTGGCGCGCACTCGCAGGTAGTTGTCCGTGTAGCCCGACCAGACGTGCGCGCCGTCTTCCGGCTCGGGGTGGCCCTCCCAGAGGACAGGCCGGCGGGTGCCGACGAACCGCGCCAGGTGGGCGGTTTTCATCTGTACGCCCAGCTCGTGGAGCTCGCGGCTGCGCTCGCGTTTGACGTCCCCATGCAATTGGCCCCCGACGCGCGCCGCCTTGGTGCCCTGGCGGGGCGAGAACGTGAAGATGTGCATATGCGCGAAGCCGATGGACTCGACGAACGCGTAGGTCGCTCGCCACTCTGCGTCGGTCTCGCCGGGGAAACCGACGATCAGGTCCGTGGTCAGGCTGAGCCCGGGAATCCCGGCGCGCGCGGCGTCCACGAGTCCGCGGTAGCTGGACGTGTCGCATCTGCGCGCCATGCGTCGCAGCGTGCTGTCACACCCGCTCTGGAGCGGAAGGTGGAGGTGGGGCTGCAGACGCGGGTTCTCCCACAGGGAGAAGAAATTGTCCGGCAGGTCCCAGGGTTCGAGGCTGGTGAGCCGGATGCGCGGCACGTCGGTCTCGGCGAGCACGCGCTGGACGAGCTCAAACAGAGACGAGCCGAGGTCGCTGCCGTACCCGCCGAGGTGCACGCCGGTCAGCACGACCTCGCGGTAGCCCTCAGCGCCGAGCCGGTTGACCTCGGCGACCACCTCAGCCACGGGCCGGCTGCGCTCCTCACCGCGGAGGATCGTCACGATGCAGAACGTGCAGCGGTTGCGGCACCCGTCCTGGACCTTGAGGAATGCGCGCGTGCGTGTGTCTGCATACACGTGGGAGCTGTCCGCGTCGGGCTCCAGGGCGCGCGCAGGCATGACGGCCGGGTCGATGTGTTCGGTGACCAGGTCCACCAGGCGGTCTTTGTCGTGGTTGCCGACCACCAGGTCCACGCCGGCGAGCTCCGCGACGCGGGCCGGGTCCATCTCTGCGTAGCACCCGGTCATGACGAGGCTCGCGCCGGGATTCTTGCGGTGCATGCGCCCGGCGTACTGCCGGGATTTGCGCGCGGCGGCGGCGGTGACGGCGCACGTGTTGAGTACCAGGACCTGCGCGTGTTCGGCCTGCCTCACGACGCGGTGCCCACGCGCCGAGAAGTCCCGGTGCCAGCGCTCGAGCTCCGCTTCGTTGAGGCGGCACCCCAATGTCGCCAGGAAGACGTCCACTACCAGCCGACTCCCTGCACCAGCTTGCCAAGCTCGCGCGATTCGCGCTCCGCCGCGTACTCAAAATCCTCCGTGCAGATCGGCCGGCCGTTCTCGGCGGCGCGGAACGCCGCGCGGAGGACCGCGTTCTTGATGTTACCGCCGCTGAGTTCGTACTTCTCCGAGAGCCACTCCAGTTCGATTTGCCCCTCCACCGGGGCCTCGCTGGGGATGTGCACGCGCCAGAGCCGCTCGCGGTCTTCCGGCTCGGGGAACGGGAAATCAATGCGGAAGTTGATGCGGCGCTTGAACGCGTCGTCGATGCTCTTTTCGAAGTTCGTGGTGAGGATGCAGATGCCGCTGTAGTCCTCCATCTTCTGGAGCAGGTAGTTGACCTCGAGGTTCGCGTAGCGATCGACCGAGCTCTTTACCTCCGTGCGCTTGGCAAAAAGACTGTCCGCCTCGTCAAACAGGATGATGAACTGGTTGCCCGCGGCAGACTGGAACACAGTCGCGAGGTTCTTCTCCGTCTCGCCGACGTATTTGGAGACGACCTGGCTGAGATCGACGCGGTAGAGGTCCATCTCCAGCTCGGCGGCGATGACGCCGGCGACCATGGTCTTTCCCGTACCCGGCGGCCCGCTGAACAAGGCGGACAGGCCCTTGCCGCTGGTCATCTTTCGCTCAAACCCCCAGTCGTGGAAGACCTGGTTGCGGAAGCGAGCGTGGCGGATGATCTCCTGGAGCGTCTCGACGATGTCTTCGGGCAGGATCACATCATCCCAGGTGGCCGTGCGTCGGACGCGCGTGGCGACTCCGGACAGACCCTGGCCCAGCTGCACTCGGCTCGCCGAATCCAGGTCCTGCGCCTCGATGGGCGCATCGGCGTCGCCGGAGCGGACGATGGCCTCCTCGTGGGAGGAGATGAGCACACGCTCGAGGGCGCCGGCCGTGAACCCGTACTTCAGGGAGAAACCGCGCAGGTCCACCTCTTCCCCGACCGGGGCGCCCGTGAGCAAGAGGAGTCGCTGCCACAGCTCCAGCCGACCGAAGGCCTCGGGCACCTCGAGCCGCATGCGTGTCGCGAAGCCTTCGCCGGCGCCGTTGAGGCCGATGTCGTCGTTGGCGCTGCAGATGACGGCCACGCCGGGCACCATCCGCGCGATCGTGAACAGGTAGGGCAAGGCCGGAATGACGCCGGTCTTGACGAGATCCGAGTCAAATCCCGACAGGCACAGGGAGGTCTGGTGCAGGCGCGCCTCGCGCGCCATGTCTCGGAAGGCCACGTCGCGCATGTGGAGAGGGATCGCGGTGCCGGCGAGGTCGACCACCAGCAGGTCGGTCTCCATGCAGGCGGCGAGCCGGCCGGCCACGGTGCGCTTGCCGACGCCCTCGTCTCCGGTGAGGATCACCAATGGCGTTCGGTGGTCGGCCCCGACGCGGTGCAGCCGGCGCATGTACTCGCCGAGCGCCGCGACGCGAACCTGCCCGCGGGCGTCGAAGACCAGGTCGTCGAACACCGGCTCGGACGTCTCGATGCGGGCGTAGCGGCGCATGGCCGGGGCGAGTTCCGCGGTGCCGAGCAGCCACTGCACCATGCGCTCGGGCATCTTGAACTCGCGCAGCAAAAGGCTGGTCTCCAGGCCCCCTTTGGCCGGCTCGAGATGCACGAGGTTGTAGAGGATGGCCGGGGCGTCTGCCGCGAATGCGCGGCGACCGGCGCGGCGGTCCGTGTCGTCGGAGCTCAGCAGCTCCAGCGCCAGGTGCACCGTGGGGCGCTTCCTGGTCACGTCGTTGAGGAGGTAGCTGAACATCCGCTGGAAGTTCAGGTCCACCTCGGGCGCGAGCGCCAGGACGAGGATGTGGTAGCTGAACCGGTCCAGGCTGAAGCGCTTGCAGACCTCCAGCAGGGGCATTCGGCAGCCGCCCGCTCCCTCGCGCACCGCCCAGAGCGTGGCCGCCTCGCGCAGCGAGATCCGGCGCGTCATGGACGCGAACGCGGACCGCTTCCGCGTGATCTCGTCGGTGTCCTCCGGCGGCTCTTCGGGCCCCACGGCGGCCTGTTTGATGAGCGCGTCGAGCTCCCCTTCGCGCAGGAGCAGGCCGCGAAAGCGGTTGCTCTCGTCGATCCGGCCCTGCTTTTTCATGATGAGGCCGCGCAACTCGATGAGGAGCGCGATCCTGCGCAGCTCCTCACGCACGTGCTCCATCGGGTCCGCGTAGGCGGGGAGGGTGGCGAGTTTGACCTCGTCCAGCTCGGCGAGAAGTTGTTCAGCGGGGAGTTGGATCATCGCCCCCGAGTATCGGAGGCGGAGCGCGGCTCCGCAATGATCTGCGAACAATTCGGCATGCGGACACTCTGACGCCCCTCCTTTCGAGGGAGCTGGGTCCGCGGCGCGTCAGCTGCTCGGGTAGGCGTCAAAGGCGCCCACGTACAGCTTGCTCATTCGTCGCACGGTCTCCTCGTCGGTGAGATCTCGCCCCGCCAGCGCCGACAGATGGGCCTTGGCGGCGACGTAGAGTCGGGCCGTGCGCTCATCCGTGACGGTGATGGTCAGGTGCTGTGCTTCCGCGGCGCGTGCGGCGGGGTCCACCTCGGCTACGGGCTCGGACTCGGCGGTCACGAGCGTGTACTTGCACAACGTCAGCAGCGCGAACGAGTCGCCCTTGTCCACGCCCCAACGCTGCGCCATCTCTGCTTTGGCTGCGGCGAACGTGGCCAGCGTCGTGCCATCGGCGAGCGTGACCTGGGTCTGCTCGGCGGCTTCGGCTGGCGCGGGCGCGGCGTCCTCGGCGCAGACGAACGTGGCCGGCAGGCTAAGGAGACCGAGGAGCAGGAGGCCGGCGATGTGTTTCATGGGGTTCGACTTGGCAAAGTGGTTGTGCGCCCACTGTGCATCGAGACGAGAGGCGCAGACCTTGAGGACAAAACGCCCAGGCTTGCCCTGATCCGCACGGTCGGGGCCGGGGCCGGACCGAGCGGGCGTCGTGTGGTCGTCGGCTAGTACCCCCGACCCGAAGTCTTGTCCTGGTGACCGGTCGTGCCGGTGCGTCGACCGTGGCGACCTGCAGGCCGAAGCGTGTTTCGAACACGTGAGGACCAAGGGCGTCGCGGACGGCGTGCTGGCGCGGGCGCAGACCAGGGCAGGAATTTGGGTCGGGGGTACTAAGGCAGGGTGCGGACGTAGCGGAACCCGAGCGTGTTGTAGCGCAGGTCCGGGCTGTCGAACCCACGCGATGCGCTGCGGCTGTCTCGGGGGAAAAAGTCGCGGGAGCCGCCGCGGCGCACGCGCAGCGTGCCCTCCGAGCTGGCCGGGTCCTGTGCGGGCGAGCGCGCGTAGAAGCCCGCGTCATAGTTGTCCCAGACCCATTCCCAGACGTTGCCGCTCATGTCGTGGAGGCCGTAGGCGTTGGGCAGTTTCTGGCCCACGCGGTGGGTGGTGCCGCCGGATCCGCTGCAGTACCAGCCGATGGCGTCCAGGTTTGGGTCCGGGTCGCAGACCGGGGCGCTGATGGTGATGGGCCCGGAGTAGAAGGCGCTCGATGTGCCCGCGCGCGCGGCGTACTCCCACTCGGCTTCCGTGGGCAGCCGGTAGCCGTCACAGTCCAGTCCCCGAAACTCCACGCCGGCGCAGGAGAAGTCGCCGGTGCAGGTGTTGGGAGACCGCTCGTCGCAGGCGGCGCCCGGTACTCCGACACACGGCTCCACCAGCTCGTAGCAGGTCTCCAGCCGCTCGTTGAAGGAGAGCTGGTTGAGAAAATACACCGCGTCCCACCAGCTGACTCGCTCCACGGGGCAGTCCAGGCCGCAAGGTTTGTGGGTGGCCGGGTTGTCGCCCATGACGGCCTGCCATTGGGCCTGCGTGACCTCCGACCGCGTCATCAGAAAGCCGCGGCTGATACGCACTTCATGCGTGGGCCCCTCCCTGTCGTCCTCGTTGCGGCCGGCCTCCTCGGCGGGCGAGCCCATCGTGAAGACGCCGGGAGGGACCGTGGCCATGCCCGTTGACGGGACCGAGCGCACGTACCTGAAGCCGAGGTTCGACCGGCGCGCGGTGGCCGCGTTGCTGCGTCGCGACGCGGCCCTGCAGTCCACGCCCCACGCGTTCCAACCGCCGCCCCGGCAGACCCGCTCGCCGCCGCCGTCGGGGCCGAGCGGATCTGCGGGCGGAGATGTCGCATACGAGGAGGCGCCAAACGCGTCCCACACCCACTCCGAGACGTTGCCGTGCACGTCGTACAGGCCCCAGGCGTTGGGCGTCTTCTCGCCAACGGGGTGCGGCGTGCCGGCGGCGTTCTGGCAGCTCCACGCGATGGGCGACAGGTTCGGGTCTGCGGTGTTGCAGTCCAGGTCGTCTACGGTGAGGTCGCCGTTGAAGAGGGCGGTTTGTGTTCCGGCCCGCGCGGCAAACTCCCACTCCGCCTCGGTGGGCAGCCGGTACCCCGTGCAGTCGAGCCCGGCGAAGGTCGCGCCTGCGCAGGCAAAGTCGCCCGTGCATTGCGCTTCGATGTCCCCACAGCCGCCGCCGGGCTGCCCGGTGCACGGCTCCTCCAGCGTGTAGCAGGGCGAGAGGCCCGAGCGCAGGGAGAGCTCGTTGAGGTAGTGGAGAGCGTCCCACCAGCTGACCCTCTCCACGGGACAATCCGGCCCGCACTCGTCGTAGCGGGAGGGGTTGTTGCCCATGATCAGTGACCATTGTTCCTGGGTCACCTCCGTGGTCTTCATCAGAAATGGTCGGGTGATCTCTACCGGGTGTACGGGCCCCTCGCGCCCGTCCTCCTCACGGCCGAGCTCGCCTGGTGGCGAACCCATGGAGAACTCGCCTCCGTCGAGGCGGTCCATGAGGATCGCGCACGACGTCGCGCCGTCACACTCGGTGGCCGCGCCGTCCTTTGTGCAGGTTCGCAGGTCAAATCCGCACGGACCGCAGGCGCTGCCCGGCTCTCCCTCCAAGGGCCCGCAGCCGCCACATGCATTGTGGGCCGCGAGGCCCAGATCCCCGTCGCACAGGACGATGTCCAGCCCGTCGCACGCGGACACGCCGGAGCCGCAGGTTCCACAGGCGTCGCCCGGTTGGACCGCGAGGTCGGAGCAACCGCCGCAGGCGTTCTGCACGTCTCCGAGACAGTCCAGCTGTTCGGGCTCCGCGCACCCGAGAACGCCGAGGCCACACGTTCCGCAGCTGTCTCCCGGCTGGCCGTCGAGCGCCGCGCAGCCGCCGCATTCGTTGGGTTCCGGGCACCTCTCATCAATCTCAGGGCAGGCGCAGATGCCAAAGCGCCCCGCGTCGTTGCAGGTCCGACGTCCCTGCCCCGTGGAGCAGCTGCAGGGCTGTACGGCGCCGGGACTGCACTCCAATTCGGTGTCTGCGGCCGGGGTTTCAGCCTTGGTGCCGGAGCAGGCCGGCAGCCACAGGGCGGTTAGTGCCACGGCTGTCCACTGGGTCCACGGTGCGCTCATTGGCAGATCTCCTCGGCGGGTACGCGCTTGGGCTCCAGCTCGATGCCGCCGCACTCCACAAAGGCATCCTCCTGCGCGCAGCGGTCACTACCGTCGCCGTGCACCAGCGCAGTCCCCACCCCCAACCGGCACGCGATGTCCCGGAACAGGCCCTCGTACAGACCTCGCTCCACGGGCACACGCTCCCCGGAGAAGAGCTGGGCGAGCTCGCCGTGGTCGATGCGCAGCTGGGTGAGTGCCGGGAGCTCGCGGAACGCGTCCACGTTCATGCCAAAGTCGGCGGCGACCTGTGTGAGCACCACCGGCTGCTCGTACGTGCGGGCCAGCGCCGCGATCTGTTCCTCGTCCCTCGTGCTGACGCGGCGCGCACCTGCGCGGGCGCGCGCTGTCTCGTTGCGGTTCTGATCGTCGAGCATGTAGTCGAGGACGACTTCGGAGCCGGGGTAGAGGCGGAAGACGCGGTTGGCCTCGTCGGCGGTGCGGAACCCAGAGTCGCTCTCCGTGATGTTCCGGATCTCGTCACCCCGTAGGATGATGCCCTCGTAGTGGCACCGCCCGCAGACAAATCCATTGACGATGCGGGGATCGGCGGTGCGCGGATCGTCGTTCTGCACGACCTCCAATGGACCACAGTCGATGGTCGTCCCGTCGGCGCCGACGAGCAGGTAGGCCTGCAGGCCGTTGGGCAGGTTGAAGACGATCTCGCCGCCGTCCTCCTGGAAGTCGATGGGGTCGCGGAAGATGCTCTGGTCCCCCTGACTGCCGGCAAAGTCGTAGCTGAGCCAATAGGCGCCCTCGTAGGTGCCGATCGTGTGGCGTTCGACAACGCGGTTGTGCCCGGACACCCCGGATTGTTGGAAGCCCGCGCGCAGGACGAGGTGCTCGCCAGGATATGTGGCGTCGAGCTGGGCGGAGATGCCCGCCTCGACGTCGATGCCCAGGAAGGCCTCCAGCTCTTGCCGCGCGGCGGGAAGCCCGAGCACGTCGTGGTACATCGGTGGCCGGCCCACGTGGTAGGCAAACCAGTCTGCCTTCACGAACGGGATGTCACACCCGGTCTGTCGGTAGACGGCGCGCGCGATGGCTGAGTCATGCCGCACGGCGTAGGGGTACGCCCTGGCGATGCCATTCCAGATGGACAGCCCCCATTGGTAGTCGTCCAGGTGGACGCGCAGGATCGTGTCGGAGCCGTGGGCGTCAGCGATGGCCGTGGGGGGAGTTACCTCCGGGTGCCAGGACAGGCTGTTGAGCAGCTTGGAGACCCCCTGCCGGTGGCTGTCGAGCCGCGCGTTTGCGTCTGCGATTCCCTGGTCGCCGAGGCTG
Source organism: uncultured Pseudomonadota bacterium (assembly GCA_937890335.1). Classification (GTDB taxonomy): domain Bacteria; phylum Myxococcota_A; class Bradymonadia; order Bradymonadales; genus CALBXO01. The sequence goes on from CALBXO010000586.1 coordinate 9,326, forward strand.
GGGTCGGCGTCGGGGCAGAGGTGGTTGAGAACCAGGTAGCGCACGAACCTGCGCTCGGCGGGCTCGATGGACTCGAGGTCCTCGTGCATCGCGGCGTGGAGCTCGTCCGTGGTCAGGAGGCACTTCTCGGGGGGCGGCGAAGTCTGGGGGGGGGCGCCGCATGCCGCCAACAGCAGGACCGCGGCGGCCGCGGTTACCACGCAGTGTCCGGTCGCGGTCGAGTGCGAGCTCGATTCAAGCGCTGTGGGTCGTCGTTTTCGTGGCACGTTCATTCTCCCTCTCCGGGTTCCGGTAGGCATTGCTGAAGGCAGACGGGGCCGCGGTCCGAGTCGCCGCCGCAGGCAAAACCGGGCGCGCAGTCCGCGTCCCTCTTGCAGCGCGGGGCGTCCGCAGGCACCCCGGTGGTGCGGAATACGCAGACCCCAAACTCGCCGCCGCCGTCCTGGCAGATCTGGCCTCCGGAGCACTCGAATCGCTGCGCGCAGCGGCAGGCTTCCCAGAGGGCCAGCGCGTCCAGGGCGTCGGTGCTGAGCGCGTCGCCACCGGGCGGGGGCATGGAGCCGTTGACGGACCTCAGGATCACGCGGTCCGCCACCGAGTCGGTCCCCTGCTCTTCGCTGTCAAAGATGTCCAGACGGAAGGTTCCCGGCGCGCCGTTGATCGGCGTGGCGCCATGGCATGACACGCAGTGGTCCTCCATGGCCGCCTGCACGCGCGGCTCGACCTCGTCGCAGTCCCCCGGCGGGGCGCCGACCTCGCAGACTTTGTCGCCGAGTCCGCAACCGCACACCCACAGCAGGGCGGCGAGGCTCAGTGTGTGCCAGAGCGTAGAATGTGGACGCTGTCTCAACGTGGTTCTCCGATCAGAAGTGTGCGTGGAGCTGGACGAGGAGGTCCTGCAGGTCGCCCTGCACGGGCCTGAACTCGTGGCGAAACAGAACGTCGAGCTGCACCTGCGCCAGCGGGTTCCACTCCATCCCCACCGCCACGCGGTTGAGGTGGTCGTCGAGCACGGCGATGTTGGCGTCGGCCCACTCGTAGCGCAGCTTTGGGGTGAAGGAGCGGAGGCCCTGCCAGCGCAGCTCGTGGTATTGAAACAGCGATGCCACCCGCCCGCCGGCGCGCCTGTCGGCGCGGTAGTCGAACTCGCCGAGGTACACCAGCGGGTGGAGGTTGAGAGCCCACAGCGGGCCGGCCATGAACTCACTCTCGTCGATCCCGTGCGAGCCGGGGCTGACAATCCCCATCCCGTGAAGCGACACCCCAAGGGTGAAGCCCAGGTACCGGATGCCGCCCTGCGCCGTGATGCCCGGTCCCCGGCGCGTCGTGTCGAGCTCGCCGGGCCACGCGTGCAACCCCTGCCAATACAGCGCCAGATTGGCCCAGTACTCGTTGGGCGAGAACCCGACCTCCACGCCGTAGGCCTGGCGGAACACGTCGAATTTGTCTTTGCGCACGTAGACCGTGTGGTCCGGAATCCGCCACCCGTACGGCAGCGCAAACCGCCCCACCCGCACATAGGTCGCGTAGGGCAAATCCCGAAAGAGAAAAAAGACCTCGCGGAGCCAGAGGCGGTCCTGGAGCAGGGTGAGTGCGTCCGGGTTGCCCTCGGGGGCCAGGCCGGTGCGCGATCCCTGCCAGCCGACGTCGACGTAGGCGACTGCGGACTGGCTCAGATACCAGGACAGGTACAGCTGTGCCTCCATGGGAAAGACCGCGCTCTCGCGCTGGGATTGGGCCTCCAGGGGCTCGACGATCATCACGCGAAGGTCGCCGCCGACGGCGAATACCGGCTCCGGGTCGATGTCGCCGTACCGGTCGGCGATCTCGCGGTGGGGGGTGGCGCCGGGCCACCAGCCCTCAAAACCATCCAACAACCGGTACTTTCCCCGGTTGGGTGCGCCCGCCGGCAGCCGACTCGTCAGGTCCGCCGCGCTGCTGGGGCGGGTCCCGTGCATCGCCAGGACCTCGGCGGCGTAGAACTGGCCGAGGGGCGTTCGCTGGCCACCGCCGGTGGGGCTGATGTGACAGCCCTGGCAGTCCAGAGTGCACCGGCGGTCCGCGATGGCGGCGGGGTTGGCCCAGCCGATGGGCTCCACATGACAGGTGTCACAAGCGTTGGCCGAGTTGACCGCATACAGCGGGGTAGCCGCTGAGGGCTGGGTCCAGGACAACGTCGCAACGCAGATCCACAGCCACGCTCCGATTGTCCGCCATTGTTTCACGCTTGCCCGACCAAGACCTCCAGCCCCCGCTGGCGGACCTGTGCAACGGGCGTGCCCCTCGTGGAGGAACCGACAGCGCGGGCGAATCGATGGCGATCGAAGGTGGCGAGGGCGTCGGCGGCGCGATCCGTGGCGGAACGAGACTTCGCGTCGCGTTGCCGAGCGGAGGTGGTGGAGAACCCGCGTACACAGCAGTCCCCCCTACCAGCGTCCACACTTCCGCAGGACCGCGGTTGACACTGCGAGGCCCGATGACCACAGCATCGCGGCACGGGAGGTCGCATGGCGTGGTACGAGACGGACGCTCCGCATTGGCTGGGCGCGGCGTGGAAGAGCGAAGTGGCAGCCTGGATGGATGAGGCGCTGGCCGCGCGGGGGCACCAGCGCACAGGTCCGGTGACGCCAGTGCATCTGCGGGTGTGGTCGGCCGTGTGTCGCGCGCAGACCACCGCGGGCGACGTGTACTTCAAGAGCGCGCCGCCGGGAATGGATTTTGAGCCCGCGCTGCTCGCATACCTCTCCGCGCGCGGAGTGGACGGACTTCGGCTCGTTGCGATGGACGCCCAGCGCAGCTGGATGCTGACCCGCGCCGAGGGCGCGACGGCCCGCGACGTCCACGGGAAATCGCCCGAGGGCCTGGCGCTCTGGATGCGCCTGCTGACACGTTACGCCCACATGCAGCTTGATCTGGCGCCTCAAGCGGACGGACTGGTGGCTGTGGGCGTCCCGGACTTGCGGCTGGAGCGGCTGCTCGAGCAGTTTGACCTGCTTGTGGGCTGTGGCCACCTGCAGTGTGGTGACGACGGGCTCGACGCTCGGGAACTGCTAGCGCTTGCGGGACAGCGGACGCGGGTGGAGGACCTCTGCGGCGAGTTGGCGCAGGCGCCGATTGCCCAGACCCTTCAGCACAACGACCTGCACGACTCCAACGTGTTTGTGCGCGATGGCGAGTACATCATTTTTGATTGGGGCGACGCATCGGTGGCGCACCCGCTGTTCGATTGTGAGGTGCTGTTTGCGGTCGCGGCCGGCCGGTGGGGTCTGGCCGCGGGCAGCGACGGGTTTCTCGCGTTTCGGGATGCGTACCTCGGCCCATTTGCCGAGCGGTCGTCCATGGACAAGGTGCTGCGGGCGCTGGAGGTCTCGGTTCCACTGGCCAAGCTGTGTCGGGCGATGACGTGGCACCGCATCGTCGATCTACCGTCGGGCCAGGGCGCCCGCGAGATCGTCGCTCGCCGCGCCAAACATCTCCTGGCCATGCTGAGCAACGATCCCGCCGTACAAGTGGGTCCCAGCTCCTACCTCTGACGCTTTGGCGGCGCGTTTCCCTGGCCGGCGTGGCAATACATTGCATTGTGATCCGCGCCCCGCGCGGTTCACAGTGGTCGTGTCCGGGGAGCGCACCCCGCGGACTTCGATCCCAACCGACTGGCGGCACAGTCCGCCCACACCGAGGGTGCCATGCGCGTCTTGATGATTCTGGTAGCGCTCGCTGCCGTCAGCGTCCCTGCCTCCGCTTCCGCCTTTACTCTCCTGGACAAGGAAGACCTCACGCTCCAGCTCAAGGGGTGGGGACAGGGCGGCTATGCCGTCCTCATCCCGGACACCGGGGACACCGCCAGGGGCGCATACGTTGGTATGGGACGGGTGTCACTGGGTGCTCAGAAGAAGGACGTGGGGCGGTTCTTCCTCCAGCTTGAGGGCGCGTCGGGAGACGCGAAACTGCTGGACCTTGTGGCGCAGATCGACGGGCTGCCGCTGGTCCACATTCGGGCCGGAAAGTTCAAGGCCCCCACGTCCCTCGAATACCTCATCGCAGGCCCCTCCCACCCGTTCGTCAACCGGGCGCTGCTGGTGGGTCTGGTGCCGACGCGGCACGTCGGGGCCGAGCTTGTTACCCACAGTGGTTCCGGCGTGGAGGGACAGGTCGGCCTGTTCCGACCGGCCGGTGCGAACGGCCCGGACGCCGGTCGGGAGCTGTTGGTGGGACGGGTGGTGTCCACCGCGGTGGACGGGCTGACGCTGCACGCAAGTTTCACGGAGGTGCTCGGCGACGAGCCCGGCGCGATGGAGCCGCCGGACGGCATCGTGCACACGCGCATCATTGACGTAGCGGTGGCGTACGCGGACGAGCACCTCTTTGCCCATGCGGAGGTCGCCGCGGTGGTCGACTCGGCCCTCGAGGAGAACCCGCTCGGCGTCACAGCCTGGGTCGGCTACAATTTCGGCGGCGCCATACCGCCTGAGGTTGTGGTCGGCTACGACCTGGTCCAGGCGGGCGATGTGCGAGACCAGCGGGCGCGCGCTGGGTTGAACCTCTACTTCTGGGGCGAGCGCCTGGTGCACACCTGGAACTACGAGCTGATCCTGAACGACGGTGCCGACGCGGCCCACGCGATCTACGGCCAGCTCCAGGCTGGCTTCTGAGGGGCTGAGTGGGTGTTGCCCCGCGTGCGCGCGCTGGGTTCCGTCCGATGGTGCCGGGCAATCCGCCGCAGACCTCCCGCACGCACACCTGCGCATCTCGACCCGGACGATGCCACCAAGCGCACGTTGACTCATCTGCGCGCGCCAAAGGCCTTGACTGGGCGGCGCATCGCCGTTTTGACTCACAGTTGACTGTCAACACCCCGGAGTGACCGACCATGAGCCTGAACCTAGCGAGCTTGCTGCGCACGAGCGCCCAGAAGAACCCGTCGGCGGACTGCATCTCCATTGGCGAGACCACACTGCCGTACGGCGCCATCCACGGGATGGCCCAGAAGTTTGCGGGTGTGCTCGCCGGGCTCGGGGTCGAGCCGGGTTCTCACATCGCGCTGATGTTGCCCAATGTGCCGCAGTTCACGGTGGCGTACTACGGTGGCCACTACAACGCGAACCCCATCGTGCCGCTCAACGTCCTGCTCGCGCCCGACGAGGTCGCCTACCATCTGGAGGACTCCCAGGCTGTGGCGCTGGTGGTGTGGGAGGGCTTTCTGGATCACGGCAAGGCGGGCTTTGATCGCGTGGCCGGCTGCAAGCATCTGATCGTCTGCCGCCAGGACCCGTCGGACATGTCAGCACCGGACGGCGCCGTGAACCTGATGGCCGCCATCTCCGCCGCGCAGCCGATGTCGGAGACCGCCGCAACCTCCCCGCAGGACACCGCGGTCATCCTCTATACCTCGGGTACGACCGGGCGGCCCAAGGGCGCGGAGCTGACCCATTTCAATATGTTCTACAACGCGGTCTACACCGCCAACCAGCTGCTGACGGCCGTGGACAAGCCGACCGCGCTGGTGGCGCTGCCGCTGTTCCACAGCTTTGGGCAGACGTGCATGCAGAACGCCACGCTGCACGCGGGCGGCAAGATGGTGCTCGTGCCGCGCTTTGACCCCACGGGCGTGCTGTCGCTGATGCAGCAGCACCGTGTCGATCTCTTCGCCGGTGTGCCGACGATGTACTTTGCGCTGCTGCACCACCCGGAGGCCGCCAGCTTCGACCTGAGCAGCCTGAAGATGTGCCTGTCCGGCGGCGCCGCCATGCCAGTGGAGGTCATGCGCGCCTTTGACGCCAAGTACAACGTGGACATCCTGGAGGGCTACGGCCTGTCGGAGACCTCACCCGTGGCGAGCTTCAACACGCTGGAGCGCCCCAAGAAGCCGGGCTCCATCGGCGTTCCGCTGGACGGCGTCGAGTTCAAACTCGTGGACGGCCAGGGCGCCACCGTGGAGGCGGTCGGGGAGGCAGGCGAGATCTGCATCAAGGGCCACAATGTGATGAAGGGCTATTTCAACAAGCCCGAGGCCAACGCCGCCGCCTTCTCCGCGGGAGGCTGGTTCCACACGGGCGACATCGGCGTGCGCGACGACGACGGCTTCTACACCATCGTGGACCGCAAGAAGGACATGATCATCCGCGGCGGCTTCAACGTGTACCCGCGCGAGATCGAAGAGGTGCTCTACGCCCACCCCGCCGTGGCGGAGGCCGCCGTCATCGGGGTTCCAGACGAAAAACTCGGCGAGGAGGTCAAAGCCGTCCTCGCCCTCAAGGCCGGCCACACCGCCAACCAGGCGGACATCATCGCCTACTGCAAAGAGCACCTGGCCGCCTACAAATACCCCCGCACCGTGACCTTCCTCCCCGAGCTCCCCAAGGGTGCCACGGGCAAGATCCTCAAGCGCGAGCTGCGCGACTGAGGCTCTGCAAGGTTGAGCAGGGCCGGGGCGGACCGCCGCAGCGCTACCGGCGCAGCAGGAGGCTCCACCACGAGGTGGTGCGGGCCGTCGCGGCGGTGGTGCAGGAGCTGTCGGGGCCGGAGGTGAAGTTGTCGAAGTAGGGGCACGCACCCGTGGCGGAGTCGGGGGTGTGGTCCAGGTTCAGGGCGACGGCCGGGTCCTCGCGGTAGAGCACGCCCTCGTCGGCCGGCCAGCATGGCGTGTCGTCACACAGTTGCTGGGTCGACAGTGCGCCTGTGCTCAAGTCCTCGACGGTGAGGTCCAGGCAGCCGCCCTTGAGGACGGAGTGGAGCCAGAGTTCGCCCGTCGCGGCGGGGAGCGCCAGGCGGGTGTTGCTGGCTGGAGTCTGGGTGAGCGTCGAGCGGACGAGGACGGCGTTTGGGTGGCCTGTGAGGTCAATGCGAACGGTGTTCTGACCTGAGTACCGCTCGTCGCGACATAGCGTCGCCGTCACCGCCAGCTCGGCGTCCTGGGCGGCGTCGATGACCTCGATGCGGTGGTTGGCGCCGCCGTGGACCGTGACCTCGAGGATGTCGCCCACGACGACGTCCGCAGGGAGTGTCACCCGGTGGAGGACGAAGGTGCCCGGCACCCCAGCGACGCCCAGAACCAGCTCTTCACCGTCGCGGGAGACCGAGAAGCTCGGGGCCCGCTCGTAGCCCTGGATGAGGAGGGGTTCGCCCACGCGCAGTTGGAGGTCCCCTTCTCCAAACGGGTGAACCAACCGGGCGTCTTGTTCCAGACAGATGGGCTCTGATTCGGCGTGGCCGAGTGTGGGGGCGAGGGATACGGCGGCCAGACTCAGGGCGATCAACACGTGTTTCATCTACATCCTCAGGGCATTCGTGGTGCCTCAATCTAGGACGGCGAAACCACCGATGGAACCCGTCATGGTCGAACTCCGTATTCCCGCCGAATACGGAGGAGGGGCCATCCAGAGTCGGATGGACAGCCCGGCATGATCAGGGCGGACGCCTGGCCCGGCCCGCAGATTCCGCTGCCGGGCCGAGCGGTCAGGTTCAGTTCGTGGCGTCGCCTTGCACGCTGGCCAGCACGTCGTCCAATTGACCCATCGCTGCTGTGAGGCCCTCCAGCATCCCCATGGCCAGCAGCTGCTCGAGCGCTTCCACGCTGGCGAAAGTCGAGAGTACGACCAGCCTCGAGCCCGAGTCCGTGGCCTCGAACGTCACCCGCATTGTCGTGCTGGGCATGGTGTCCACTGGATTTCCCTCGGCGTCCGCGAACCCATCGTTGACCTCGAACAGGTGCGGCGGCTCCACCCGGACGAACTCCCAGTAGCCGTCGCTGCGCTCTCCGTCGAGTCTCGGGGTTGGGCGGGACGCTGACGGTGACCTCGCCCGCGAGGGTACGACGGACGATGTCGCGCCGCGTCCGGTGGCCGAGGGCACGAAAAATCTGGTCAGGTTGATCGTCCGCAAGTCGTGCAACCATTTGGTTGTATTGTGTTGGCTGTCGGAGGGTATCAACGGCCACCTCCCTCGCGTTGACGAGGGTGTTGCGTCCGGGCACGGTCGTGGTGTCCGCGCTGCCATTGGGCCGCGGCGGATGCGCCAAGAGGAGTGGAACATGCCGATGACACAGGTGGCGGCCCGGTGGGCCCGAGTAGCGCGGCGCCGAGGCGGTGCCGGGGCCTCGCGCGAAGCGAGAGTATGCACTCGCAAGCGATGGGTCTGCGTACTCGCCGTGGCGTGTTTCACCATCGCCGCAACGCTGTGTGTCGTTGTCGCTCCCCGCGCGGCCCAGGCCAGCAACACACAATTTCTCGCCGGCGACGCGTACTTCGCGACGTTTGTGGCACACGATGCGCCCTCCCCGACCGAGGCGCTGACCTTCTCCTACTTCTTACGCCCTGACCGGCTCATGAAGTGCGGCTACCACGGCATCGACACGCTCACCGTGTCAGACGGGTCCGAGCAGCTGCGCGCCCTCCTCACGTGGGCGCGCGCGCGCGCGTGGAAGGCTTTGGAACACCCTTGGGGAACCGAGCAGGGATTCTACCTGGTGTTCGTTCCCAAGGACTACAACGTCGCAAAGTACGGCTTCTTTCTGCGTTACAACGAGGCCGCCGCGCGCCATAAATCCCACGGCAAGATCCCGCCGATGGGGGGCGGCGTACACGTGGACGACAAGTCCTTGCGCGCCCGCAGCCGCAAGCTGGCTCGCCGGGTACGTCGGCTCCCGTTGGGCGAGGTGAACGAGGACGGCGTGGTGCTCGGAGCCATGCAGCGGATCGACGTCTACGTCCTCGACAACGTTTCCCGCGAGGACTACGCCCGCGGGAAAGCGGGGCTGAAGGCGTGGCGGCTGCGTGACGGGGCCCTCGACCAACTTCATCACGACGGGAAGCGGTGGCGCATCGTGGGGCCCGCCGAGGGTTGGGACGGGCCCCGCACGCCGTTCCGGAAGTAAGCGCACGTCCGGTCAGATGGCCCGAAGTTGGGGGCGGCGAGATGACCTGCTCACGACGGTGTCGGGCCGATCGGGCGCCGCTTCGCCGATGGCGGCCTTGCCGTCAGTCGGGCGGCCGTCCGGTGACTATTGCGGGCCGCAAAAAGACGGGTGTAGTGTGTGACATGACCCTGCCCCCGCTGATGATTTCTATCGCGCAACGCTGTGTCCTGGCGCTCTGCGCGGTGTGGTTGGTTGGTTGCGGTGCCAACAACGCTCAGATCATAAGCAGCCGCTATGTCACCGCGGCCCCCGAAGCGGGTTTGGCCCAGGGCTGTAGCGCGAACGCTCCGGCCAAGAAGTGGGCGGTGATCATCGGGGTGAACTTCTACGCGGACGATCGTATCCCCGATCTCGGTGGTGCGGTGAACGATGCCTGGTCGTTCTACCATTTCCTCGCGAGTCCGAGCGGGGGCGCTGTGGACGCCCATCGTCTGCAATTGCTGCTCAATGACGACGCAACGCGGAAGAATGTAGAGGGAGCCCTCGGCAACTTCCTCGGGCAGGCTTGTCCCCAGGACAACGTGATC
>CALBXO010000587.1 GCA_937890335.1 uncultured Pseudomonadota bacterium
CAGCGGTGGAACATACCGGTCGACGCTCTCGAGGCTGTCGTAGAGCTCCTTGGCCTCCCGGTAGCCAGCCTCAGCTGCGGGGAGATCCCCCTGGAACCGCGCGATGTCGGCGCGACTGTTCACACACAACGCGATGCCCAGGCGGCTCCCCGCCGTCTCCATAAGGGCGCGGGCGGCGTCGTAGTGTCTGGCCGCGTCCTCATTGAGGCCGCGGGCGCGCGCGGCGCGTCCCAGGGCCATCTCAAACCGCCCCATGTCGAGTGGATCGCCCGCCGCCGCCGACAGGGCGAGCCCGCGGGCGACGATGTCCTGCGCCCGGACGACATCGCCGAGGCGCAGGCACGAGTCAGCCCAGGACAGCAGTGTCCATCCGTAGTCTCGGTCGTAGTCAGTGCCCCGGAGGAGCTCCGCAGAGACCCTGAGATTGGCGCGGGCCGCCAGAAAGTCACCACGGTTGCGTGCGACTTCTCCGCACAATCGCCGTGCGCGCGCCTCCTGGGCTCGGTCCCCGGCCGCCGCCGCCGCGTCGAGGGCCTTATTGGCCTGCGCCTCTGCCGCATCGAGTTGTCCAACCCGGCGGTTCACGTCCGACTCGAGCAACCACTGGACGATCTGGGCGGTCCCCGCCTCTCGGCCCGCGCCGCGCAGGGCAGACCGCCTCAGCTCGATGGCCGCCATGGCTCCGCTGTAGTCGCCGTCCAGAATCCGCTCCCGCACGCCGCTCTCCAATGGGTCAATGGCTTCGTTGTACCGCTGGGCTGCGAGCAGATGCCGTCCGATTCGTTCCGGAACCCCGCGACGGTGGGCGCGGGTGGCGCGCAGCATCGTCACGCAGGCCCCGTGCGCCTGTTTCGCCGTGCCCCGCTCCTCGGCGTTGCGCAGCAGGCTCTCGCGCAATAGCTCGCTGGTGAAAGCAAAACCCGACTGGGTCGCGACCGCGAGCCCGTGCGCCAGGACGTTGTCCAGCAAACCTTCCGGAATCGAGGCAGAGGCGGCAGCCGCCGCGGTACGCCACTCCCCAAGGTCCACCGAGCGCCCGAGGACCGCGGCCAATTCCAATGCGGGCGCCGCGCCCGGCCCGCCTCGGGACACCAAACGCTCTACGCGCGTGGCCATGACCGCATGGATGCTGTCCGGGATCGTGGCGCGCTCGCCTGTTCGCAGCACAAACCCATCAGGGCCGGGCTCCAGCACGCCGCGCTCCACCCAATCCTCAATGAGCTGGGTCACGAATAATGGCAGCCCACAGCTGCGACGAACCACGTCGCCAACGAGCCTGGCGTCGAGGCCCAGGACCTCGCGAACCAGACGCTCGGTCTCGGGTACGGAGAGCTCGGGTACGTCGATGACGGTGGCGGCTTCGGAGTCCCGCAGTTCCTGGTAGAAGCGGGTGGTGAGGGACGCGGGCGCAAACTCCTCCGGCCGGACCGTGGCGATGATCAACACCGGCAGCGCCTGCTGACCCGACAGAAGCTGCGCCAGGAACAGCAGGGTGTCCGCCCCGAAATGAAGGTCCTCCACCTGCAGAATCAACGCGCGGTGGTGAGTCTGCCGGCGCAACAGCCGCCGGATCAGCGTCGGCGCGTCCGCGGGCGCAGTGCGCGCGTTGCCGGGCACTGGGGGGAGAAGCCAGGTGGTGACCGCCTCCATCTCCCACGCCTCGGTCACCCCTTCGGCCTCGAGCGCGGTCCGTATCCGGGTCGCAGCCAGGGTTGGTTCGAGCCCCGAGCACCGCAGATGTCGCGCCACAAGTCCACGAAGTCCATCGTGAGGGCCGCGGTCAACGCTGTGGTACGCGCTCAGAACCGTCGCGGCACCGACCTCGTCAGCCCGCCGCGCGATCCACTGCGCAAGGCGCGTCTTGCCGACACCTGCGCCGCCCTCCAGCACGACCAGCCGCGGCTTCCGGAGCGATACGACTTCCTGCAGGACCGCCCAGATGGTGTCCCGAGCCTCCTCGCGCCCCACGAGCGGTACGTCGCGAAGTCCGTAGAGGCCCAGGCCCGCGCCTACCAGCCGCATCGGCTGCGCATGATCGCCCCGGCGCCAGGTCTTGGGCAGCGGCATCAGCGCGCAGTGTTCCCCGGTGGCAAACGCATCTCCTACGGACGGGATGGCGCTGAAGTCGTCCGTGGCGGGCGCGGCCGCCACCGTGGTGATTGCGCCGACGAGTGTGGGGTCGGTTCCGCTGGGATAACTCAGGCGTGAAGCGGCGCTCTCCAGCACGTGTCCGAGGCTGGCGACCGCCACCGGCGAGGGAGCTGGTCCGATGTGCATCAGGGCCCACGCCGCGTCCGCGGCGCGCTGGTACCGCTCCCGCGGCGACTTGGCCAGCAGCCGCCCGAGCCAACCCTCAAAGGCGACCGGCACGTCGTCCGCCGCCACCACAGGGGGAACCGGACTGTGCATGTGGCGGTAGGCCTGTTCGACGAGGCTCTCGCCCTCAAACGGCACATGGCCCGTCGCCAACTGAAACCCGACGCAGCCCAATGCATAGAGATCCGTCCAGGGGCCCGTGTCCCGGAAACGTCCCTGGAACTGCTCCGGCGCCATGTAGAAGGGGGTGCCGGCCGTCTGCTCGTACATGTCTGTCCGCCCTTCCTTGTGCACCGCGTGTGCGATGCCAAAGTCGGTCAGCTTCAGGCCCGGGCGAACATCGCCCTCGTCCGCCAGCAGCACGTTGCCAGGCTTGAGGTCCCGATGAATCACCCCGCGCGCGTGCGCGTGCGCGAGGGCGTCCAAAAGCGTCAGGAGCACTGCTTTGATCTGGTCAAAGGGCAGTGGCAGCCCCACGGCGTCCAGCGAGCCACCGCTGGCGTAGTCCATGACGAGAAATGGGCTCTCAGGCGCCAGCGGTCCGTCATGTGTGGCCGGCACCACGCCGTGTTCGAGGACCATGACAATGTGGGGATGATCGAGCTGCGCGACTGCGCGCGCCTCATTCCGGAAGCCGTCCGTGAACTCAGCCGCGCCATACCTGGGCTTGAGGACCTTGATGGCCACCGGCACGTCCTGGCGGCCATGGCGTGCACGCCAGACCTGACCCATGGCTCCCTCGCCAACGACGGCCTCGAGCAGGAACGGCCCGAGTTCGTGGGTCACGGTAGACAGACCCTGGCGGCGGCGCCGCATGCATCGCAATTCTCCCCTGCGCAGGGGTCATAGACGGCGTCGCGGCAGGTCAAACCCTCGGCGCAATCATCGTCGTCCTCGCAATCATCGACGACGAAGCAACCCGCCTCAGGCAACGCGGGCTCCTCACAACCAGGGACCAGAAACCTGCAACCCGCGGCGTCGCACGTGTCGGCATCCAGGCCGCCACAGCCATCCACGGGAAGGCACGCCGCGATCTCGGAGCCGCAGGCGTTGCATTGGTCGCCGTTGTCCTGCGGCAGACAGGGGTCGTGGGTGACGAGTTCACACACGGAACCGACCGGACAGTCGTAGGCGCCGTCGTCGTCGCAGCCGACCGCCGGGTGACACATGGGCTCGAATTCGGCCATCGGCTCGTCACAACCTGGGACCAACCAGAGGCAACCGGCCCCCTCACAGTCGGGGCGCGAATCAATCAGGAAGCAACCCGCCAGGTCCGGGGCACCCACGTCGCCGTCGCCGTTGTTGAACCCGTTGTTGGCGCCATTGTTGGCGCCGTTGTTGAACCCGTTGTTGAATCCGTTGTTGCCGCCGTTGTTGCCGCCGTTGTTGCCCTGGCCATTGTTGCCACCGTTGTCGGTGGCGGGGAAATCGGTCCCCTCGACCGCACAACCGGAAGTCACCAGCGCCAGTACCAGAAGAATGTAGTTCAGGGTGAGCGCTGTGCGCATGGTTGCCTCCCGAGCCCGCTGCGCTCAGTCTGGTTCGCGTCCTTGCCGGTGTCCAGTCTCAGGGTTTGTCGCCGTAGGGCGGGAGCTCGATGGTAAAGGCCACGCTGAGTATTTCCAGGTGGCGCAATCCGCGGGGCGTCTTGACCTTGACCTCGTCACCCTCTTCCTTGCCGATGAGCGCCTTGGCGATCGGGCTCGTGATGGACAGGAGGTTCCGCTTCACGTCAGCCTCGTCCTCGCCGACGATCTGATAGATGTACTCCTTGTCGGTGTCGGCGTCGGCCAGCTCCACGGTGGCGCCGAAGACGACCCGGTCACCGCTGAGTTTGGCGGGGTCGATGACCTGGGACAGCGCCAAGCGGGTCTCACAGTAGCTGATGTTCGCCGCAATCTCCGACTGCCGGTTCTTGGCGTATTTGTACTCGGCGTTCTCACTGAGGTCGCCATGGGCCCTCGCAATCTCGATGTCTTCGATGTTTGCGGGACGGTCCACCGACTTGAGTTGGTGAAGTTTGTCCTGGATGGCCTTGTAGCCGCGGGGCGTCATGGGAACACGCTTCATCTTCGACCTCTCACTGCGGTGGCGGGCGCGAGTCGCCGCGCGCGGAAACGGCTTATCACGGGCTCCCTTCGACGACAACAACCGAGGGAAGCTTGGGGGGGCCGACGAATGTTGGTATAAAGCCTCACCGAAACGAACCCGAAATGGGGGCAGGATAACCATGCGGAAAACTCTCTGGCTCGCAGCTGCAGCACTCGTACTCGTACTCGTCGGGGCTGGTCCCGCGCTCGCGCAGGACGGCAAGATCGTCAACGAGGAGTTCGGCGTCGAGATCCAGAAGCCGAAGGACTGGCAGTCGTTCGCCGGCAATGAGAAAGCCGTGGCGGTGTTTCAGCACCCGGTCACGCAGTCTCAGATCGAGATCGTCCCGACAAAGTTGATGACGCCCGACGTAGCGGACGTTTTCTTCTCCACGTTCCACAAGACGCTGACGGAGTCCTCCTTCGAGCAGGAAGAGCAGAAGAAGGAGAAGATCGGCGACTACGACGGCACGACGACCACGTACAAATTCACGCACGCTGGCGTGACGTTGCAGGTTCTGGTGTTCCAGTTCGTCCGTGACAGCACGGCATGGATCGTTGTCGGCTATCTGCAATCGCAGAGCCCCGATGTGGCGAAGCTGCGCGAGGGGTACCGGTGGACGATCCAGAAGATCGACTTCCCCGCCGCCCAGTAATCCCATGATGCGACCGGCGCGGACGGTGATTTTCTTTCTGGCCACCTTCGCGTTCGCGGCGGTAGCCACCGCCGCGCCCCCACCTCCGGCTGGATGGGTGGAAGAACCTGCCGCGGAGGGGACTCTGCACACGCTGCGGCACGGGGAGAGCCAGGCGGGGCTGCAGGTGTCTCGGGTTCAGCTCGAGTCTGCGGATGTGGAGCGATTCCAACGAAACCTCCAGCAACAACTGGCGGCCGATGGAATCGAGATCGAAGCCCCCGCCGCGGCGCAGAGTTTTGCCGGTCATCCGGGGACGGTAACCCGCTACACCAAAACGGTCCTGGACATCCAGTTCACCATTCTCGTGGTTGATGTGCACCACAAGAACTCGTTGTTGCACGCGGTCGCGTGGTTGCGCCCCACCGACGAGATCTCGGAGGACGCTCTGGAGAAGGACGTGTTGTCCTACGTCGTTTCGCTGGTCAAATGAGGCCCTGATTCGATATTCTCATCCGTCGGCAGCTGGTCTCACACGGGAAGTTCCACACGCATGATTCGCCCAACCCTCTGCGGTCTCCTGGTTGTCTTCACCCTCGCGGCGGGCTGCGAGCGCCCCGCGCCCGAGGCGACCGAGGACCCCGAGGCTGCCGCCCGCCTGTTTGCCACGGCCGCCTATGTGGGCGCCGGCAGCACGCTGTTCAAGATGTTGGAGCCCGCGGATCAAGCGACGATGAAGACCCGCGCCGCGGCGATCAACGAGGCCGCTGGCGCCGATGTCGTGGAGCCGGCAGACCTCTTTGTGTCCCAGGGATTTGCGCCCCGCCACATCAAGACCGTCAAGCGCATGGACGACGGCAGCAATCCGGATGAGGCCCACGTGAGCATCGAAGGGCACTTCGACAAGAGCTGGACCCTGCACCTGGTGCGGGCCGAGGGAACCTGGCGGGTGCGTCTTCACGGAGCCGGCGGATGACGGACCTGCGCGCCACCCAACCTGGCCTCGGCGGCCCTCCCGCGTCGGACAAGTGGACCGCTGGTGATGTGATCTCGGGCCAGTTCGAGGTCCTGGAGGTCCTGGGGGCGACCCCCGGCGGCACGTCCTTCAAGGTCAAAGCGCAGAAGACCGACAAGATCATGGTGCTCAAGACCGTGCACGCTGGCGCGGACCACGACGCCGTCTACGCCGAGCTGCGCGAACCGCTCAAGACAGCCGCCGCGCTCAAACACAAGAATGTCGTTCAGGTGTACGGCCTGGGTCGTGACGAGGACATTGTCTTCGTCATCATGGAGTTGATGACCGGGCGCACCCTCACTCGCCACATGGCCGAGCGCCGCTCTCACGGAGAGGTGTTCAATCCCAAGGGCGTGTTCAACATTCTGGCGCACGTCTGCAACGGCCTGGCCGCGATCCATGAGCACAGCGCCCACGGTGCGTTGACGCCGGGCCATGTCTACGTCAGCGACAGCGGCCGGATGAAGGTCGGGAACGTGGTCTACGGGCACGCCGTGGCGCGGGGGCTCTACCCGGATGGTCTGGGCGCGTTTCACGACTCCCCGTTCACCGCTCCGGAGTTCCGCCGGGACCCAGGCCCCCCGACGCGGGCTGGGGACATGTACGCCCTTGGAATGATCACGGCCGAGCTGCTGTCACCGGAGCCCTTGCGGGGGCTTGGCGTCGCGGCGCGAACTGCCGCGCTGGCCGTGGCAGAAGAGTATGGGGGCGGTCTGCGCGGTCTGATTGCCCAGGCCACGGACGACGACGCAACGGCCCGTGTGGTTGACGCCGTCACCTTTCGGGATCGGCTCAAGAAGATCTGCATGGAGGAGGTCGATCCCCGCCCCGTGCAGACGCAGGCCGCCGAGCTCGACGCGTTTGACGCGGCCCCCGAGTACTCCGTCCACATCGGACCTGGTCCCGGGGAGGAGGCGCTGCCCGACGACGCGCCCACGCCCCCACCGGACGACATGTCCATGGATCCGTTCGCCAAGGCGGCCCAGATCCTTGGGACCGGCCGTCTCCCGGAGATCGGACCGGGCACCGGCGACCACGAGACCATCACGGGCGTCGAGCAACCCCGCTACCTCGTCAGCAAGGAGAACCTGGACTACGGACCGTACACGCGGGACCAGGTCCTCCAGCAACTGCGCGCGGACGACATCGACGAGTACACGGTCATCCTGGACCGCACCACCCAGATGCGCACGCCCCTGGGCGAGCTGCGGTCGTTCTCGGCCTCTGTCAAAGAGTACATCCCCATCCGGGAGGACCGACGCCGACGGGAGCGCGAACAACGGCAGCAGCGCGTCGAGGTCGCCAAGACAGCGGGGATGTGGACCGGTGTCGTGGGCGTCGTCGCGGCGCTGCTGATCGGTGCCCTTGTAGGGGGCTGGTACTTCTTCATCCGCCCCCAGCCCGCGGAGCTTCCGCAGAATATGTTGCTGGCGGATCTGGGCAAGGTCTACCACCTGGAGCCACCGCCTCGCGAGTTCAACAACGTCGCGGTGGACGACGACCTGCTCGCCGGTCTCTTCTCCAAGGATGACCCCGGAAAGATCGGCCGTCCTCGTGGTGGAGGTCGCCGCAATGGCGGCGGTAAGGGAATCGCGCGCCGAAACCCCGGGGATGGCGGTGGCGGCGACAGCGACAAGAACATCAGCACGCTGGATCTCGGAAAGGACGGAGGAAGCACGCACGTGCTGACCGATTCCGAGATCAACCAGACCATCCGTCGCGGATTCGGCGGCCTGCGCGGTTGCATGTTGCAGGAGCTCAAACGCAACCCCGGTTTCAAGGGGGTCAGCGTTCGGTTCTTCATCCGCCCCACGGGCGCCACCGGCGGCGTGAACATCATGGGCGCCAGCTCCAGCGGGCTCACCAGCTGCCTCAAGGGCCGCTTCCGCGCGATGCGCTTTGCGCAGCATGGCGGCCTGAACCGGGGCGTAACGCTTCCCCTGTACATCAAGTGACGCCCCCCATGGACTACCCAGCACGCCCATTGGTCGCCCTGGCGGCTCTCCTGGTGGCCCTCGCCGCGGGCTGCAGCGACCCTGCCGGTGGCGACAGCGCCAACAATGGAAACAACGGCGCCAACAATGGCGCGAACAACGGCGCCAACAACGGAAACAACGGCGCCAACAACGGCCCGAACAACGGCGGCA
>CALBXO010000588.1 GCA_937890335.1 uncultured Pseudomonadota bacterium
CTTAGCTGACAACCGCAACGTCAGGTCGATGCCCACGTCGTCCCGGCCCGGTTCACCAAAGCCGGTGCGGGCGTCCAGTCGGTGCCAGCCGCGCAACGAGGAGGACGGGTTCGCGCCGTCGTAGTCTCCAATTCCGGTGGCCTCGCCCCGCGCCATCACGACGGTGACATCATCGGGCCGCCAGCCGACCCCAGCCACCCCTGTGACACCGTACTCGCCGGTGGTGTCGCGCCCCGGTCCCAGGTCCAGCCACGTGGACGCGGTACCCGCGACATCAAAATGAAGCTCCTCCCCGTGGTGCCAATCCGGCGCCGCGAGAGCCGCCAGGTCCAGGTCAGGCAGAGTCGGGAGCAGCACGCGCTCCTGGGCGGCGACTGGCGTGCCGATGCCGATGGCGACAAGCACGATGAGAGCTGTTTTCTTTTCCAAGGGTGCCTCCGTTGGGGGAGACGAACGCGCTGCGGACGCGATCGATCTCTTTTCCAACGGGGCACGGGCTCAGGGCTTACACGACAGGAACGTCAGACCTTGTGAACCCGCGGCAACGTGAAGTGAAACGTGGCGCCCTGGTCCGGGGCCCCCTCGGCCCATATCCGGCCTCCGTGCCGCTGGACAATGCGCTGACAGACCGCCAATCCGATGCCGGTGCCCTCATACTTCCCCTGGGCGTGGAGCCGGGTGAACACTTTGAAGATCCGCTCTGCGTATGCCACCGGGAAGCCGATGCCGTTGTCTTTCACGGAGACCTCCCAGCCCTCATCGGTCTGGGCACCGCGAATGGTGATGACCGGGGGCCGTTCGGGAACGCTGAACTTGATGGCGTTGGCGATCAGGTTCTGCATCACATGCTCGACAGCGCCTCTGTCGGCGTCGACGGCGGGAAGATCCACCGCGTCGATGGTGGCCCCCGCCTCCCCGATGGCGACGGATAGATCGTGCTCAACCAGCTCGACGACGTGTTGCAGCGGCACCCGCTCGATGTTGCCGCCGTCCTGTCCCGCACGCGCGTATCGGAGCAGGGCGTCGATCCTGTCGGCCATACGCTTTGAACCATCCACTGCGAAGGCGATGTACTCGGTCTCGCGTTCGTCGTGGGGGTTCGCCGCGATGAGCGAGAGGAACGACGCCACCAGCCGCAGCGGCTCTTTGAGATCGTGCGCCACGACCCGCGCAAAGTCCTCGAGCTCTCGGTTGCGCATGTCGATCACCTCCGCCTGGCGGGCGATCTCGGCGCGCTGGCGGTACATCCGCAGGAAGACATCGACTTTGGAGGCAAGGATTTCCGGGCTGACGGGCTTGGTCAGGTAGTCGACCGCACCGGCGCCATACCCGGTCAATGCGTTCGCCTTCTTGGGATCACCGGCGGTGACAAAGATGATGGGCACCTCGCGCGTCCGTGCGCTGCCGCGCATGAGCTCCGCCACCTCAAAGCCACTCATCCCTGGCATCTGCACGTCGAGCAGCACGAGCGCAAAGTCCTGTTTGACCAACGCGCTGAGCGCCTCATTTCCGCTGGCGGCGGTCACGATCGTTCGGTCGTCGCCCTCCAGCCACGCCGAGAGGCTCAAGAGGTTCTCGGGTCGGTCGTCGACGAGCAGAATGTGCGGCTTCATGAGGAACCTCTTGCGGCAAACTCGGCCGCGGCCTGGGCCAGGGCGGCGAGCGTCATGGGACTGGCTTCCGGCACGGCCCCGAGGGCAGCCTCGGGCATTCTGGAACTGTGGGCGGTCGAGGGGTCCTGCACCAACACCCGTCCACCGCGGGCTGCCACCGCGGCAGCGCCGGCTGCGCCGTCTGCGTTGGCCCCGGTGAAGACGATGGCCAACAGGCCCTCGCGGTAGGCCTCCGCGGCGGACCGGAAGAGCACGTCGATGGATGGCCTTGAGTAGCTGACCAGCTCATCCACGCACAGGGAGAGGGACCGATCTCGCTCCACCAGCAGATGGTATCCGGGTGGCGCCATGTAGATGGTCCCAGCTTCCAGAGGCTCCTTGTCCTCAGCATTCTTGATCTGAACGCCGAGCCGATCGCGCAGCAGATCTGGCCAAGTGCCGGGTGAGTCGCGGTGAATGTGCTGCACGATGACCACTGGAACGGCGAGCGGTGTGGGCAGCGCACGCAGCCAGGTGTTCAGCGCGTCCGGCCCGCCAGCACTGGCCCCCAGGACGATGGCGCGCGCCCCGCTCACTGACGCACCTTGCGGTAGATCCGCGCATCGCGGTCCACGGTCTCGTAGGAGCCGTCGATGTCGGAGAACTTCAGGGACTCACGGGAACCGACCGCGAGCATGCCATTGAGAATCGTGGAGTCGTGAAGGACGCCGAGCGCCCGGTTGCGGAGCGTCCGGTCGAATTAGATGAGCACGTTGCGACACAACACGAAGTGCATCTCGGCAAATGGGGCGTCCGTGGCGAGGTTATGCTCGGCAAAGACAATGTTCTCCTTGAGCGACTCGTCGATGGCCGCCTTGTCGTACGCGACCGTAAAGTAGTCGGCAAAGGGCTCGCGACCGCCGGCAGCCTGGTACGCAGCGGTGTACTCCTGGAGCTTCGATGCGGGAAAAACGCCAGCCTTCGCCGCCTCGAGCGCGGTGCGGTTCACATCGGTCGCGTAGAGGCGGCAACGGTCGTAAAGCCCTTCCTCGCGCAGCAAGATGGCCATTGAGTAGACCTCCTGCCCGGTGGAGATTCCGGCATGCCAGATGTGCACGTAGGGGTAGGTCTTCAGACGCGGAGCGACCACCTCGCGCACGGCGCGGAAGAACGGCGCGTAGCGAAACATCTCCGTGGTGGTGACCGTCAGGTCGGTCATGACCCGGCGGAAATAGGACGCGTCGTGAAGCAGCGCGTGCTGAAGCGCGGCCATCGTCTCCATCCCGTCCAGCGCCAGCCTCCGCTCGACGCGCCGGGCCAACGAGGCGCGCGCGTACCCACGAAAGTCGTACCCGTACCTCCTCCAGATCGCTTCCACGAGGAGGTCGAGCTCAATGGCTTCCACGTCAACGGCGGTCATACAGCCACACTCGCATCATGGACAGGAGGCGGTCGAGGTCCACGGGCTTTGGCAAGTAGTCGCTCGCTCCCGCGTCGAGGCAGCGGGCTTTGTCGCCGGACATCGCCTTTGCGGTCAGGGCGATGATGGGCAGTTTTGCAAAGCGCGTGTCCGCTCGGAGCAGGGTGATGGCATCGTAGCCGTTCATTACGGGCATCATAATGTCCATGAGGACGAGGTCGAGCGGGGCGCCGTTCTGCACCCGCTCCACGGCCTCCTTTCCATTGCTGGCGACTTCGATCACGAGCCCATGGGCCTCCAGTGACGCCATCAGCGCGAAGACGTTGCGCATGTCGTCGTCCACGAGCAACACCTTGCGACCGACCATGACGTCATCATTGCCCTCGTCTCGAACCTGGGCCACTTCCGGGGGAGGGGACACTGTTCCCAGGAAGAGGCTGACCTCCTGCAGGAGCCGCTCGGGCGCGCGCTCGTCCTTGAGGACGATGGTATCTACGCGCGCGCGCAGCGTCTCCGCTTCGGCGCGGCTCAGGTCACGGCCCGTGTAGAGCACAGTCTTCGGCAGGTCGATATCCGGGTCGGCCGCTGCGATCTCGATCAGCTCTGCGCCGCTTTGTTGGGGCAGGCCCAGGTCCACGATCGCGCACGCAAACCGTCTGGCGCGCAGCAACACAAGTGCCTCTTCGGCGGTTCCGGCGACCTCCACACGGATGCCCTCTCCCTCCAGAAGGGACGCGACGCTGCGCGCGTGGACCGGGTCGTCGTCCACGACCAGGACGGACGATCGCGCGGTCGGGCCCGCGGCAATGGTTCCCACGACACCGCCGAGCTGCTCCAGGGTGAGCGGTTTGCGCTGAAACGCTACGCCCTCGGCCCGCGCGCGGTCCGCCTCGTCTCGTCCGGTCACGACATGGACCGGGATCGAGGCAGTCGCGGGGTTGGACTTGAGCCGGCCCAGGACCGCCCAGCCGTCCATATCCGGCAGGCCAATGTCCAACACGATCCCGAGCGGCCGGTGGTACGCTGCCAGCCGCAGCGCCTCTGCCCCGGTGGACGCGAGGATCGGTTCCAGGCCCTCCCGCCTGGCGCGGTCGGCAACGACGGTGGAGAAGATCTCGTCGTCCTCGACGATGAGGAGAGTCTGTCCTGTCTTCGGCGTCGTCTCCGACGGCTCCGTCAGGAGGGGACCGGGCCGCGCGGACACCGCCAGGGATGGCGGCCGCCACTCCTTGCTCGGCTCGGGCTCTACCTTGGCAGTGTTGGCGTCCAGTGCGGCGAGCAACGGGATTGTGACGGCAAACTCGTTGCCGGTGGCGGCCTGGGGACAAAGCTCCAACTCTCCGCCCAGTGCCCGGGCCAACTCGCGCGAGATGGTCAGTCCGAGTCCGGTCCCACCGTGGGCGCGCGTGGTGGACCCATCGACCTGGTGGAACGCCTCAAAGATCGACTTGCGCGCGGCCTCTGGGATGGGGGCGCCTGTATCGCGCACCGACAGCCGCACGCTGCTCGCGCCGCGAAGAGTGGCGGCACAGACCGCCACGGTCACGCTCCCCGAGTCGGTAAACTTGATCGCGTTGCCGGTGAGGTTCACCAGGATCTGCCGAAGCTTGCCCGGGTCCGTCTCGACGACCGCCGGGGCGTCCTGGCCAAGTTCGACGCGCAGCTCCAGGCCCTTGTCCGCGGCCAGGTGCACAAACTCCGCGCGGAACATCTCGAGGAACTCGCCCAACGCAATACGCTCTACGTCGACATCGACCCGACCGGCCTCAACCTTGGAGAGATCGAGCACGTCATTGATCAGCTCAAGCAGCTGGGCGCCCGCCGTGCCGATGGCGGTCGCATACTCGACCTCCTTGCCGGACAGCGAGCCGGATTTGTTCTCCGACAACAACCTCGACAGGAGCAGTACCGAGTTCAGCGGCGTGCGCAGCTCGTGCGACATATTGGCGAGGAACTCGCTCTTGTACCGGCTGGTCTCCTGGAGCTCCTTGGCTGTCTCTTCAAGGCCGTGGCGCGTCACATTCAATTGGCGGTTCTGTTCGGCCACTGCCCGCGACTGCGCGGCGAGCTCCTCATTGAGCTGTCGCAGCTCCTCGGATTGCGCCTGCAGCTCCTCCTCCGAGGCCCGCAGCTCCTCCGCCTGCTGACCGAGCTCCTCGTTGCTGACCCGGAGCTCCTCCTGCTGCGACGCCAGCCGCTCTTTCTGGAGGGTGGTTCGCTGGAGCAGGCGCTCAAGGCTGGACCGGATGCCGGCTGCGTCCAGCTCGTAGCCCATGGCATCGCGCGAGGTCTCCAGCACCGCCAGGGCCTGCTCGGAAGGCGGGTCGAATCCCGCGAGCTCCACAACGCCCACCCTTTTCTCGCCGCGCCACAATGGAACCAGGCGCAACCAACGCGGGGGGGAACTGCCGAGCCCGCTGGCGACCAGGTACCTCGGAGGAAGGTCGTCGACTACGAGCGCCGAGGTGCGCTCCAGCGCGCGTCGCACGAGTCCGCCGGGGCTCGTGTCCAGGCCCTCGATGCCCGCGGTTACCACGGTGGTCATCTCCCCCTTCTCGCCCGCGACGTGCACGGCGCCCACAAGCGCGCCGGTGCGCCCCATGGCAAAGGCGAGCACGCGCCTGCCGCACTCCTCTACGTCGGGCCGTCCACGCAGGATGTCCGCCAATTCCAGACGGGCGGCTTGCAGTGCCGCTTCGACCTCGAGCTGCCTGTTGACCCTCTCCAGCTCGGCGCGCGCCTCCTGCCGCTGCCGCGTCATCGCATTGAATGCGAGGGTGAGCTCGCCGAGCTCGTCGTCGGAGTCTACCTGAAGCGTGTCCACAGCTTCGCCCCGCGCCAATTGCTGTGTGGCAGAGACCAGGCCGCGCAACGGGCCGGTGATCACGCTGGCCCCCCGACGGGAGAGTTGGACGGTGGCGATGGCCATCACAAAGAACAGCCCGACCATTACGAGGATGCTGGCCCAACCCACAGTGGCGACCTGCTTCCTGTCGGCCTGGAGCGCGGCGTCATTCTCGGCTTCCACCGCGTCGAGAATCGTCCTGAGTTCATCTGCCAGCGGAATCACATCGTCGCGCAGGGCTCTGGCGGCGACCCCTCCTTCCGAGGCCCGACGTTCCAGGAGCACTGACCGTCCGAGCGCGCCGTAGGCGGCGATCCCGCGTGTCAGCTCGTCCAGAAGGTCGCGCTGATCCAGACTGAGCTGACCACGACTTCGGGTGACGGCAGCCAGCGTCTCGCCGAGAGTCTCGAGCTCCCGGTGCCAGAGTTTCTCGTCTCCCTGGCGGCCGCTGCTGGCCGCCTGGCGCAGGCGGTCCTGGCATGCGCGGAGCGCGCTGCGCAGGTTGGCCATATGCCACAGTCGCTGACGGCTGCCTTCGTCCTGAGGCATCGCCTGCTCAAGGGCCATGATCGCCGTGATCGCCCTCGTGCCCTTCTCCCCGAGCGGTCCGGCCCTACGCTGGACCATGAGCAGCGCCGGCTCGTTGCCCGGCGTGCGCGCAACGTCCTCCACATACCACTGGGCCTCTTCGAACTCGTCCAACAGCGCCTGGGCGCGGTCCAGCCGGCGTGTGCTCGCGAGAGCTGCAAACGAGGGCCGAATCTCCTCGTCCCACGCACGCTTGCGTTCCTGGCGGTACTTTTCGTCTCCCAGGGCCATCCAGCCGCGCAGCGCCGCCTGCGACCGAACAATCCCCGCAGTCGCCCGGTGGGCCGCACGCGACGCCGGTACCGACTCCTCCGCGAGCTTCTCGGCGCTCTGAAACAACAGGTAGTTCGCCGCGCCGCCCACAAGCAGCACGGCGACGCCTACCGCCGCAATCAACAGGTGTGACCGAAGAAGCCGGGTATGAATGGACGTGGACCTCATCGCAGCCAGTTGGGTTGCCCGACGACGAACTCATGCAAGCTGGTGAGCTGCGCCTCGAGTACGCCGACCCGCTGAAAAACATGGGACGGCGTGCGCCGGCCTGGGTAGTAGGCCGCGCGGGCCGGGCGAGCGCCGGGCAATCTGCTGTGCAGGTAGGAGAGCTCGGACACGATGAGGGTCGCGACGTCGTAGACATCGCTCGGCGTCGCGTCGGCCCCATAGCCGTCCCCGTCAATCCGCAACATCTCCAGCCCGGACTTCTCCGCGACGCCGCGCAGAATGGCAAACACCTGGAGAAGCCGCTGGAACACGTCACCGGGCACCTTGCGCCGCACCAAAGCCGGCGGTTCGGGGATCCTCTGGGCGCCAGGAAAGTGTGCGAGCAGGGCCGCCGCGAGATGAACGGCCGTGGTCACCTCTTCGTAGACATCAGCGGGACCGATGCGCTGCTCCAGGAGCCCGTTGAGTTGCTGGTTGGCGTGTACGATGCTCTGGAAGACATCCGTCGGCGTCGCGGACGCCGGTTCCACCTGTTCCGCAACGCTGTCGGTGATGCCGAGCTCACGTTTGATCAGCAAGATCCTCACGTACGCCCGGTTGACCAGGTGGTAGACATGCATCGGTCGGATGGCGTCAGCCGAGGGGTTCACCGGGGCGGTGGCGACCACGCCGACCTGCTCGAAACAGAACCGATCGGACTTTCGAAACAGAGTCAGCGCCTGAAAATAGACCTCGCGGGGCGCGGCCCCTTCCACGGGAAACTCCCGCCGCTGGATCTGCCTGCCGCCCAGCTCCCTACGGACCAGGTCCAGCTCCGCGCGCAGCAGGTTCGCCCGGGCCAGGACGTCCGCCGGCAGCACCGCCTGCTCCGACGCCACATCGCGCCCGCTGGCGGGGGGCGGAACGACCGGGTCGGCGGCCCAGGCGGACGACGTGGCCAACACAGCGAGAACCACGCCCACCCATGCAGAGCATCGACCTGCGCGGACTCTCCGCGCACCTGTCCCGGCCAGAGCAGTAAGCTTGTTCACGTTTCCCACCATGGAGGGTTCTCGGGTCTTCGGGTGCCAGCGCGACTCCTGAATTAACCCCGTATGCGCCCAGAACGTCAAGCTCGCCGCGCAGCTGCACAGCGCCACAGACGAGGTTCGCAAGAATCCGAAGCGGAGGCATGGCGCACTGTGCCGCGCCGTGCGTACAGCGCGCCGCTCAGGCGCGCGGCCACGCCCAGCTGGCAAGCTGCGCCCCTCGGAAACCGTGATATAGTCGGCCCATGAGTCACTCCTCTGGCCGCATCATCCTCGTCATCCTGGACAGCGTCGGCATCGGCGAGCTACCCGACGCGGATGCGTTTGGCGACGCCGGGTCGGACACGCTTGGGCACATTGCCCAAACGGTCGGCCTGACCGTCCCCAATATGGCCGAGCTCGGCCTGGGCAGCATCCGGCCGCTGCCGGGCGTCCCCCATCACCCGCGACCGCGCGGCGCTTACGGCAAGATGGCGGAGCTCAGCCAGGGCAAAGACACGGCGACGGGTCATTGGGAGTTCTGCGGCGTCGTCACCGAGGTTGGTTTCGCCACGTTTCCGGACGGCTTCCCCCGTGAAATCATCGACGCGTTCTGCGCCGCCATCGGCGTCGACGGTGTGCTGGCCAACCGCCCGGCCAGCGGGACGCAGATCATCGAGGAGCACGGTCGCGAGCATTGCGCCACAGGCAGGCCCATTGTGTATACGTCGGCGGACCCTGTGTTCCAGATCGCTGCCCACGAAGACATCGTGCCCGTCGAGCAGCTCTACAAGTGGTGCGAAGCGGCCTACGACATCTGTGTTCCGGCGGGCCTGGGCCGCGTCATCGCACGACCGTTCGTGGGGCAGTGGCCCAACTACGAGCGGACCTACAACAGAAAGGACTACGCCGTACCGCCCCCACAGCCAACGCTGCTCGAGCGGTTGACGGACGAGGGCGTCGCCGTGGCCGGCGTGGGCAAGATCCCAAGCATCTTCTCCGGGCGAGGCATCACAGCGGACATCCACACCCACGGCAACGACCACGGAATGGAGGAGACCATCCGGCTCGTAGCCGACGGCCATCCGGGCTTCATCTTCACAAACCTGGTGGACTTCGACGCCCTCTACGGACACCGTCGCAACCCCGAGGGGTACAGGGATTGCCTCCAGACCTTCGACGCCCAATTGCCCTCCCTGATGAGCGCGCTGGGGCCCGATGATGTGCTGATCTTGAGCGCGGACCATGGCAACGACCCCACCTACCGCGGCACCGATCACACGCGGGAGTACGTCCCCGTTCTCGTCGCCGGTCCTCGCGTCAAACCCGTCAACCTCGGGGTGCGCAGCACCTTCGCAGACGTGGGCCAGACCATCGCAGACTTCTATGGATTGCCTCCGCTGGGCGTGGGCACGTCCTTTCTGGCTGACATCCTGTGAACGCCGCCGACCTCATACGCCGCAAACGCGATGGTGGACGCCTGGACGACGCAGAGATCGAGGCGCTCATCGCCCGGTACGCCCGTGGGGAAGTGCCCGACTACCAGATGTCGGCCATGGCGATGGCCATCGTGTTCCGCGGCCTGGACACCGAGGAGCTCGCGGCATGGACGCGGGCGATGCTCGACAGCGGTGACCGGCTCAGCTGGGACTTTGGACCCATCGTCGACAAGCACTCCACAGGCGGCGTGGGCGACAAGACGAGCCTGGTGTTGGCGCCGGTCTGCGCCTCACTGGGCCTGCACCTGCCCATGATCTCCGGCCGCGGACTCGGGCACACCGGGGGCACGCTCGACAAGCTCGAGTCCATCCCAGGCTACGACGTGTCACTGAGCGCCTCGACGCTGCGCCGCCTCGTTCGCGAGAGGGGCATGGTCATCTGCGGGCAGACCGGCGACATCGTCCCGGCGGACAAGCGGCTCTACGCCTTGCGCGACGTCACCGGCACCGTGGAGAGCATCCCGCTCATTGCGTCCTCCATCATGTCCAAGAAGCTCGCCGAGGGGCTGGATGGGCTCGTGCTCGACGTCAAGGTCGGCTCGGGCGCCTTCATGCGCACGCTGGACCAGGCCCGCGAGCTGGGCCGGACCATGGTGTCGCTGGGCGAGGCGATGGGCGTGCCCACCCGCGTGGTGCTGTCGAGCATGGACCAGCCACTTGGACGGGCCGTGGGCAATGCGCTGGAGGTGCGCGAGGCGGCCCTGACGCTCCAGGGACAAGGCCCGGCTGATCTGGTGGAGCTCGTCGTCGTCCTGGCCGCCGAGATGCTCGTGCTTGGCGGCGTCGCCACCACCGTGGAGGAGGGTGCCGCGGCTGCGCGGAGGTCCCTCTCCGACGGTTCCGCGTGGGAGAAATGGCTCCTCGCCGTCAGCGCCCAGGGAGGAAACCGGCGGGCGCTCGAAGACCTGACCCAGCTGCCCACCGCCGCGCACCGTCGCGACGTCGTGGCCGAGAGCGGCGGCATCGTCACCGCGTTCGAGACCCGCGAGGTCGGGCTGGCCGCGGTGATGCTCGGCGCCGGGCGCACCCGCATCGGCGAGTCCATCGACCCAGCTGTCGGGCTTGAGGTCTGGGCGGAGATCGGGGATGCGGTGCACGCTGGCGACCGCCTCTTTACGGTCCATTACACGGACGTGGACGAACTCGACGCCGCCTGCGATCGCCTCAGCGCCGCGGTCTCCATCGGACCCTCTGCCACGCCGGCGCCGCTCATCCTCGACCGCATCTGAGTTCGCGTCCAATCCCCAGGAAACAGGGCCCATGCGTGCGCCTGGAGCCGACGCAGCCACGGTGTTTGGCCGCTGGTGCCCGTCGCGCTACGCTGCCGGACCATGAACGTTTACCTTTTGCCTTGCCTCCTTCTCCTCACTGGCTGCGTCACCACGGTGACGGTGAACCCGAAGCTGGCGCCGCCCGCGGCCACCGAAGCTGTGGATCCGGGCACTCTCATCAATTTTGACGACGCGGAAACCAGCGAGCAGGAGCTGCGCGCGCTGGCTGAAGACGCAAGCGGCCCGTACAAACTCGAAGTGCTGACCCAGGTAGCCCGTGCCCAGGGCCTGCAGGGCCGCTACGACGAGGCGCACGCCACGCTGGATCAAGTGGAGGCGACGCTGCCCGAGGCCGGGTCGCTCGTTCGTATCCGGTACCTGCTGGAGCGTGGCCGGGTGTTCAACTCGTCCGGCGACACGGACGCGGCGGCGCCGTTGTTCGAGCAGGCGTTCGAGCTTGGAACGACCCACGGGCCAGCCCATCTGACGATTGACGCGGCCCATATGGTGGCCATCGCCAGCCAGGGAACGCCTGCGGAGTTGACGTGGGGACTCAAGGGGTTGGCGCTGGCCGAGGCCTCGGATGACCCACGCGCGCGCAGTTGGCTCGGTCCCCTCTACAACAACCTCGGCTGGACCTACCACGACCAGGGCGAGTTCGACAAAGCGCTCGACCTCTTCCAGAAGGGGCTCGCCATCCGGCGCAAAGACGGCGACGAAGGGGCCACCTACCTCGCCCGCTGGGCGGTGGCGCGGTGCTTGCGATCCCTGGGACGCTACCAGAAGGCCCTGGACATCCAGACACAGCTTGAAGCGGAGGGCGCGAGGCGCGGCGAGCCCGACGGCTACGTGTTTGAGGAGCTGGGAGAGCTCTACCTCGTGAAAGGGGACGCAGACGCGGCACGCGCCTGGTTCCAAAGGGCGTTGGTGCTCCTCGAAGCCGACGAGTGGCTCGTCGCCAACGAGCGGGAGCGCATCGAACGGATTCGAGAACTGGCCGGCGGCGCCGCTGACACGCAGGAGACAGCGCCGGGGACGAGGGACGACCCGTCGGTGGAGGAGAACGGAGGCGACGAGGAGGAGTTCGAACCTGACGACGACGACGGTGACGACGAAGTCGATCACGGTCCAGAAGTGGACATGTAGCGCCGCCAGTACACGAGCGGGATTGGTATCCCCCTCTCAATCCGGTAGGTTTCCCGCATGGCCAAACTTACCCGACGCGAGCTCCTCATCGCCGGCGGCGCCCTCGCCGTCACCACAGCCTGCGGGGACGACGGCACCTCCGACGGCAACAACGGCGGCAACAATGGGGCCGGCAACAACGGCAACAACGGCGTCGCCAACAACGGCAACAACGGCAACAACGGCGTCGCCAACAACGGCAACAACGGCAACAACGGCGTCGCCAACAACGGCGACAACAACGGCGACAACAACGGCGACAACAACGGCGTCAACAACGGCGACAACAACGGCGTCAACAACGGCGCCAACAACGGCGCCAACAACGGCGCCAACAAC
>CALBXO010000589.1 GCA_937890335.1 uncultured Pseudomonadota bacterium
GAGGTTGGACGCGACCCGGTGCGTGCGCAGCGAGACGGTGTCCATGGTCCGGTTGTCCAGGTGCCCGTCCATGACGCGGCCGACAAACTCCCCGACTTCGATGCCGCTCAGGACGGGGTTGATGCGAGCAACCACCTTGATGAGGTCAGCGCGGAACGCCTCGGCGTCCGGGTAGCGCTCCTCCTGGTCGAACGCCATGGACCGCTCGAGGACCCGCTGGATGTCGGCGGTCGTGGGCTCGTCCAGATCGGGACGCAGTTCGCTGATACGGGGCACCGACCAGTTGCGAATCGAGAGCAGGACCTCGACCTCGTCGAGGCCGCGCCAGATGTGCTGGCCGTTGACCAGAGTCAGGAGGAGCATTCCGGCGCTGAACAGGTCCGTCCTGTGGTCCAGCTTCCGGCTGGCGGCCTGCTCAGGCGACATGTAGAGCAGCTTGCCGCGCACCGTGCCGGCGGCGGTCTGGACCAGGCGATCTTTGGCCTTGGCGATGCCAAAATCGATCAGCTTTACCGGGCCCGAGCGCCCGACCATCACGTTGTGGGGCGACACATCACGGTGAATGATGTGCATGTGGTGGCCCTCGTCGTCGACCTGCGTGTGGGCGGCGTAGAGGGCCGCGCACACCTGGGTCATCACGTAGAGGACCATGTCCACCGGGATCCGTAGCCCAGCCTTGCGCAGCCGCTTGATGACGACGGACAGGTTCGGCCCGTCGATGTACTCCATGGCGAGGAAGTAGACGCCGTCTTCCTCATTGAGCTCGTAGATCTGGCCCACGCACGCGTGGTTGAGCGCCAGGGCGATCTTGGCTTCATCCAGGAACATCTGAACGAAGTTCCGATCCTCGCAGTGATAGGGGAGGATCCGCTTGATCGCGACGACTTTGCTCAGGCCGTGGGCGCTCAGCAGGCGCGCACGGTACACCTCGGCCATGCCGCCGACGCCGACTCGTTCCAGGAGCTCGTATTTTTCAAGGAGGACCTTGCCCATCCGCGACCGTGTCTGGTCCTGTGACCCCGAGGCCGGCACACCCCGCAAGACGCCACTCCGAACCGGTCCGCATCGTACCAGCCGATGCGCCCGGTGTCACGGCGCACCCTGCGCCTCACCCGCTACCACGCGGCAACCAACGTGCTACACTGCGGCCGTGCGTCGCATCCTCGCCCTCGTCTCAGCGCTGTTCGCGCTCGTGCTCAGCACCCCTGCTGTCGCCGGTGATCCCACCGTCGGCTGGCACACCGTGGAGACGGAGCACTTCATCATCCACTATCACGAGCCGCTCGGGCCGATGGCCCAGCGCGTCGCTCTGTACTGCGAGCAGTCCCACGCGGTGCTCGCGCCGCTGCTGGACTGGGAGCCCGCGGAGCGCACGCTGGTGGTCCTCGATGACCGGGTCGATGCGGCAAATGGGAGCGCCACCGCCATCCCCCGCAACCAGATCCGCTTGCTGGCCTCAGGGCCGGACGCCCGCGGCGCGCTTGGCGACTACGACGACTGGCTCAGGCTGCTGATCCTTCACGAGTACGCGCACATCCTCCACATCGATGTCATCGGGGGTCTGCCGGGTTGGTTGAACCGGATTTTTGGAAAGTCGGCAGCCCCCAACCAGCTGCTGCCCCGGTGGTACACAGAGGGATTCGCGACCTACCAGGAGTCTGCGCGCACCGGCGGCGGACGGGTGCGCTCGTCGCTGTTCGCGATGTACCTGCGGGCGATGTGGATGGACGGGAACCTTTTTGATCTGGGGCAACTCTCCGGCGGACCGCGCTTCTGGCCGCAGGGCAGCGCCTGGTATCTCTACGGAGGACACTTCCTGGCGTGGGTGGCCGAGACGTACGGCGAGGATCTCTTTCGGCGGTTTCACGCCGCCTACGGGTCGCTCATTTTTCCGTACAGCATGAACACGACGATGGTCGAGACCATCGGAAAGGACTTCCCCACCCTCTGGGCGGAGTGGGTGGCCCATCTCGACGCCCGGTTTGGCGCAGAGCTGTCCGCGCGGAAAAAACGCGGCGTCACCCAGGTGGAGCCCATCACTTCCACCGGTCAGGACGCCCATTTTCCGCGATTGCGTCCGGGCCACAACGAGATCACCTGGTCGCAGTCGCCACCCAGCGCCCAGCGCGCGTTGTGGCGCCAGAGCCTGGCGGGAGGCGATGTCGAGGTCCTCGTGTATCCGGAGGGATTCACGCAGGGGCACTCATGGGACCCCACGGGCCGCTACCTTGTGTACGACAATGGCCGCGTGAACCGCGGCACGTACGTGTTTCAGGAGCTCGTCCTCCACGACACCGTGACGGATTCGGACCTGCAGATCACCCGCGGTCGCCGCGCCCGGGATCCGGACTTTGATCCGTTCGGGCGGTCCATCATCTACGTGGAGAACGGCGAGGGGCGCACGCAGTTGGCGCTCTGGGACTTGGAAAGGCAGGCGCGCCGGCTCGTCGTGGAAGTTCCTGCGGGTGAACAAGGACAGTTTGACGCCCCTCGTTTCAGCCCGGACGGTCGCTTCATCGTCGTGTCCTTCTGGCAGGGCGGCGGGACGCGGGATCTCTGGGCGGTGGAGACGGCCACCGGGAAGGTCCGCAAGCTCACGTCGGATCGCGCCCTCGACATCGAGCCCAGCTGGTCTCCCGACGGTCGCTTCGTCCTGTTTTCCAGCGACCGCACCAACTACTACGACATCTACGCGATGGACGTGTCCGGGCTGGCCGCCGTCTTTGATTCGACCGCTGGCCAGTGCAACCCAGTCGGCGAGGACAACGCCGCGTGCGCAGGCGCCGGGTTGCCGGTTCACCGGCTCACGCGCATGGAGACTGGCGCCTTCGCCCCCCAGGTCGCCTCGACGCCCGACGGCGACTTTGTCTACTTGCTCTACTATTCCTCGCGCGGGTTCGACCTGGGCCGCATTCCGTACCGGCCCGACGACTTCATGCAGACCGCCGCCCCGCCGTCCGCGCTGAACCGCCCGGAGATCGCGTTTCCCACGCTGGGCAACGTGGTGCTCGACGAGCATGAGTACCAGCCCTGGCGATACCTGGCGCCGCAGACCTTCGCGCCCAGTTTTGGTGTCGTCACCGGCGAGAGCGGGGTGTACAGCCTTGAGCTGTTTGGGTCCGACCCGGTGGGGCACCACGGGTGGAGCTTCCTCGGGAACTACCAGACCGACGGGGGCTCGACCTTCGCCGCGGTGAGCTACGGGTACAGCCGGCTGCCGGTCACCATGGGCCTCGGCCTGCAGCACTCCACCTACGAACGTTCACGTTCGCTGCGGCTGGCCAGCGAGTTCGTCCCCTTTACGGAGCAGGCCTACGACGCATCGCTGAGCCTCGGTGTGCCCGTCTCCTCCGAGAGCGCCGACCACTTTGTCAGCCTCTCCTACAACCTGCGGCAGACGGACTTCTTCGGAGACCCGGACGACCCAGCGCCCGACCCGGCAGATCTGACGCCGGACTATCCGCTCCAGGGCAATTTCTCGTCCCTGCGGCTGAGCTACTCCGTGTCGGAGACGTCGAGTTCGCCCCTGTCGATCTCCTCGGAAGTCGGATACAGCGTGAGTGGGTCGGTGTCCGTGCGCGACAGATTCACGGGGGCGGACGTAAAGTCCGTCACCGCCCAGTACACCGCGATTGGCTACCTGCCCGTTCCGTGGCTCGACAACCATGTGCTCACACTGCGGAACACGGCGTCGTTCTTCCGAAGTGACTACCGCGGCAGAGAGCAATTCTTGCTCGGTGGGGTACCGCCGCAGCCGACCATCACTGCCCTCATCAATGAGACGCCCCTGGGCGGGACCTACCTGCGCGGGTTCGAACCCGGTGCGTTTCGCGGCGAGCAGATCCAGCTCTTCTCCGCGGAGTATCGGTTTCCCGTCTGGTACGTCGAGCAGGGTTTCGACACCTTGCCGTGGCGCATCGACACGCTGGACGCCGCCGTTTTCAGCGACGTCGGCTCCGCGTTCAACGGCCCGGTCAGCGACGCGGACTTCTACCCGGGTGTGGGCGGCGAGCTGCGGCTGCGGACCACCATCGGCTACGCGCTGCCGACCAACTTTCGGCTGGGCTACGCGTACGGATTCGGCAGCAAGGGCAGCCAGCAGTACTACTTCTTCTACGGCGGCATCTTCTGAACCACACCGAGCGCCGCGGCGAGCTCGGCGAGCTCGGGCGACTCGGGGTTGATCAGCAACGCCCGGTCCAGATGGAAGCGCGCCAGAGTCGTTCGACCACCGCGCGTCAGGGCCACGGCGGTGATGTAGTGTTGCCAGAGTAGGTGCCTGCCGGTCTCCAGCTCCAGGCTGCCGTCGGGCCGGCGCAGCGCCCGCTCCAGTGCCATCCACAGGGCGATCTGTTGATCCCGAAGGGCGCTGGGAAGTGGCCCCGGCGGCAACGGTTGGGGTGCAATCTGAAACACCAGGCCACTCGGCACCAGGTCGCCCGACAGGTCCGGCTGGAAGTTCAGATCGTACTCGACGTAGAGGGGTCGGGTAGCAGCAATTCTCCGGGTGGCCACGGTGTCCAGCCGCGTGGAGACGCCGGGTTCGGCCGCCAGGGCGACAAGCTCGGGGGAGCGGGCGCGCACCTGTCGCACATAGCTGTCCCAGGCGAGGAAATTCCGGTGGACGACGCTCAGCCGCGGGCTGCGCTGTTCCACACCCTGCGCGTACCAGGTGTTGAAGATCGTCTTGTAGTTGGACGTGAGAAGCACGCTGCCCGGCGGCAACGGCTCCATGAGGTGCACATTGTTGAGGTCCACGTCGCGGAACCCATCCAGGCGCGCATCCGGCGCGGTCAGCCACGCGTTGGTTCCCACGAGCGCGAACGCGCAGATTACGGCGGCGTACGGAAGCCACCGGGCCGCGGCGGCCTGCTCGACCTGGCGCGCGGCGGCGATGAAAGCACCAAAGCCGAGGCCGACACCGAGCGCGAGCGTCCAGGCTGTCAGCGCGAAGTAGCCGTGCACGTCGGGATTGAACGGGTCGAAGTTGAACAGACTCTGCGTGGTGAGATTCGCGGCGACCACCCCGCCGAGCAGCAGCGCGAGGGGCCGACCGCGGGCCGACCGGGCCAGCCACACCAGCCCTGCAAGGAACAAGACGAGCCCAACCGGCGTCGTCTGGCGCGCCACCTGCGTGAAGAGATCGATGACGAGCTTTCCGCCGTCGACCTGCTCGGCCTTTCCCAGCGCCTTCTGAAAGGCGCGCGCCGTGATGACCCACGCGAAATCGGACGGCGTGTCCGGATCCCCCCAATTGACCAGCGGGTCCAGCGCGGCGCGCACGGGTAGCAACGCGTACGTCAGCAGGCCCAGCAGTCCAAACCCCACCGCCCGGACGCCCGGCCACCCCAACAGGGCCCGGCGCCAGACACCCCGGGCCAGCAGATAGACGGCGATGGGGGCGGAGACGAACACGACAAGGTAGTGATGGTTGGCGGCGCCAAGCCCGAGCACGAGGGCCAGCAGGTACAGCAGCCGCCGGTCGGGCCCGCCGTCGCGATCGGCCTGCGCCTCCATCTCCACCGTCAGCGCAATGGCGATGGCTGCGACCATCAGGTGCAGGGTGTAGACCTCCGCGCGGACCGACTGGAACCAGAGCGCGTAGCTGGTCGCGGCCAGGAGGGAGGACGCCAGCCCGGTCCACCAGGCCCACGGGGCGGGGCAGCCCATGTGCTGGAGAATGCGCCGACAGGTCCAGCACAACGCGCCGCAGGCCAGGGCACCAAACAGCCCCGACATGATGTTCAGGCGCAACGCCAACGACCCCATTGGGAGGAGGGACGCGGGGTGCACCAACGCCGTGTACAGCGGGTGCCCGGGCGGGTGGGGTACGCCCAAGAGATAGGCGGCGGTTGCGAGCTCACCCGAGTCCAGCCAATACGGTCCCGGCGCGGCCGTCAGGATGTAGAGGCACAGCGGGAGCGCCACGCTCAACCCCATGCACAGCCGCCCGGTCACACCGCCCCCTTGCGCGCGGGCCTCCAGCTGAGCAGCCGCAAAGAGCTGTTCCGCAGGTCGTCAAAGAGCGTGTAGCAAAGCGGCACCACAAACAGCGTGAGCACTGTGCTGGCGGCCAACCCACCGATGAGGGCGCGACCGAGGGGCGCGTACGGGATGCCCACGATGGACGCGCTGCCCGCCGCCATCGGCAGGAGGCCGAAGATGGTCGTCATCGCTGTCATCAGGATCGGGCGCAGCCTTCGCCGCCCCGCCTCCACGATGGCCGCAGAGCGATCGTGCCCCTCCCGGCGCATCTGCCCCACAAGGTCCACGAGCACCACGGCGTTGTTCACGACAATCCCCACAAGGATCACCATGCCGATGCCGGCCATCACGTCGAACGGCGTACTGGTCAAGTACAGCGTCCAGTACGCGCCCACGAAGGCAAACGGGATGGACACGAGGATCGACAATGGCAGCACAAAAGACTCGAAGAGCACGCCCATCAGGAGAAAGACGAGGATCACGGCGAGGCTCAGCGCAAAATTGCGCTCCGACTCGTTGGCCTGAAGACGCTGGAACCTGTCTCCCTTGGAGACCTCGTACCCGGCGGGCATGTTGAACCCTGCCAGGGCGGTGTCGATGTCCTGGCTGAGGCCTTCCAGATCGTCGCTGTCCGTGGTGATCTCGATCTCGTAGAGAGTGCGCCGATCCTGCCGCTTGATGGACGAGTAGGTCGGCGCCACACTCCGTCGAGTCAGCCGCGAGACCGGCGTGCCCGGCCCGCCCGTTGGGTTCGCCAGGGTCAGCTGCTCCAGGTCGTCCACGGAGTCGCGGTCGTGTTCCGGGCCGATGACGTAGAGGGGCGTGTCGTCGCCCCTGCCGTGAAAGTCTGAGATGCGCCGTCCGCGCAGGCTGAAATCCACCGAGCCGCCAACCAGTAACGGCGTCAGCCCGTGGCGGTAGGTCAGCTCACGGTCGACGGCAAGCTGGAGCTCCTGTGTGGCGGCGTCGTCGGCTTCTGGTTGGACGCTGACCACACCGTCGATGCGCTCCACGCGCCGCGCGACCTCCCGCGCAAGTTCCTGGAGTTTGCGACTGTCGGGTCCGAGCAGGCCGATGGTGACGGAGTTGCCGTCCTCAGCACGTTGAGACCACCCCGTCGTGATCTCTACGCCCGCGTGACGCGGCATCGCGTCCTTGGTGCGCTCGATGATCTGGTCCTTGGGGACGTCGGGCCGCTCCTCAGGATCGTGGAGAAAGATGCGCAGTCGCGCGCGTCCCCAGGACCCACCCATGCGCGTGAGCACGTCGCGGATGCCGACCTCGTCGCGAAGATCGTCGATCTCAGCCTCCGCGCGCAGGAGATAGGCCTCCCGCTCAACGCGGGTCATGCTCGGCGCGAAGTTGATGAAGAGACGGAAGTCGTTGGGATTGCCAGCCTTCTTGTCCGTCTCCGCCAGCCGCGACGCGGGAAACCCAACGCTGCCCAGCACAAGCAACGCGATGATGACGGCATCCACGCGGCGGCGAAGTGTCCAGCCGAGCGCCACCGCGTACCCCCGCACAAGCCGGCTGTCCGCCAATGTCCGAGGCTTTCGTTCGCGCCGGAGCCACTTGGGAAGTCGGCGCAGCCAGACACTCGCGCGCGCCGTGGCCATGGGGATGAACAGGATCGAGACGAACAAGCTCGCGCCCAGCGAGATGCACACGGGGTAGCCAACCTTGCCCAGGTAGAAGCTCAGCGTCGCGCTGCCGCTCATGAGGATGAGCGGGAGGAAGACCACGACCGTAGTCGCCGTGGCGACCAGGATCGCGAGGGCGACCTCACCGGAGCCCAGGATCGCGGCGCGGGTCGGGTCGTGGCCGGCGTCGGCGGCGTTCTGGATGTTCTCCACCACGACGATGCTGTTGTCGACCACCATCCCGACGGACAACATCAGGCCCATCAACGACAGGGCGTTGAGCGTCGCGCCGGTGAAGTACATCACGACCAGGGTCACCAACAGGCTCGCGGGAATCGCCGCCGTGATGGCCAGCGTCATTCCGATCCTGCGCAGGAACGCAAACAGGACCACCACCGCGAACAGCGCGCCCCACATCAGCGTCGTCTGGAGGTTCTCCAGCGACTGTTCGATGTGATAGCCCTGGTTGAAGAAGTCCGTGAACTGGAAGCCCTTCAGATCTGGGTCGTCCCCGTGCACCACGTCGTGGACGGCGTTGCAGACATCCACCGTGTTGGCGGATCCGTCCTTGTAGACCTCCACGATGATGCCCGGCTTGCCATTGACGCGGTAAATGGCGCCCTTGTCGCCGTCCACGTGCCGAATCGTCGCGACGTCCGACAAGCGGATTCCCGGCGCCACGGGCAGCGAGCGCAAGGTGTCGAGTTTGGTGAAACGCTCCACGACGCGAACCGGGTAGCGCTGACCGTCGTCCTTCACCACGCCGGCGGACATCGCGAAATTGTCCTCGCGCAGCTTCTGAACCAGCTGGTAGGTCCCGATGCCGGCCGCGCTCGCGCGTTTGTCGTCCACCTCGATCTGGTAGCGCCAATCGCCCTGGCTGATGGAGCGCACGCGCGAGACGCCGGAGATGCGCTCCAGCCTCCGGACGAGCTTGTGCTCGACAATCTCGTCCGCTTCTCGGCCCGTCACGCCGTCCGGGAGGCTGCCGCCGATCCAGTACACCGGGTCGTTGTTGGGGTTGTACTTCCAAATGTAGAACCACGGACTGACCCCGTCCGGAAGCTCGGGCAGGGTCCGATCCACGCGGTCGCGCACCTGGGTGTACGCCACGTCCATGTCCGTGCCCTCGTTGAACTGGAGCAGGAAACCCACGTCCCCGGCGTTCACGAAAGTGCGCAGTTGCTGGACCCCGCGAATGGTCCCCAGGCTCTCCTCGATCGGTTGCGCGATGTTGCGCTCGTTGTCCTCGGGCGGCGCAGGTTGCGTCGGGAGATAGACGTAGAGGAACGGCGGCGTGAAGCCATCCGGCAGCAGCTGTCTGGGTATCTCAAGGTAGGCGACGAGCCCGACGACGACAACGCCCATCATGAGCATCGCGATGGTCACGGGACGTCGTATGGCCAGCGCCGGGAGCCACTGTCCCGCGCGGCTCAAGGCACGATCTCCAACCCGTAGCGCGGCAGGAGTCCGCCGGTCAGGTGGAGCAACCTCAGCACGCTCAGCTCCCGGTCCACTTGCGTGCGCGCGTGGCGGACCTCGGCGCGCTCGAGTTCTTCCTGGTATTGCAGGACGCGCTGGTTGGTGCTGCGACCCGCCTTGAACCGGGAGCGCTCGGCTTCCAGCGTTCGCTCCGACAGCTCCACCGAGCGCTGGGTCAGGTCCAGACGCCGTCCGTTGACGGTGACCAGGGCGTGCGCCGCCTCGATGTCGACGCGCAACCGCTCGCGCGTGGACTGCAGCTCGATCTGCAGGCGGTCGAGCTCGAGGCGGTCCGACGTCGCGAGTTGGTGCGCCCGAGCATTGTCCAAGGGCATGGTCAGCACTGCGCCCAGAAACCACCGCGTCGCGTCCAGGCCCAGGACCTGACCGGCCGCACCGCCGAAGCTTCGGTCAAGGCCGTTCTGGCCCACGCTGGCCGTGAGGTCCAGCTGGGGCAGAATCGCGTCATCACGGGTCCCGAGCACCAGCCGCTGCGCATCGATCTGCTCCCGGATGGCACCCAGCTGCGGGCTCCGGGAGTACGCGGCCTCCAGCGACTCTGTCAGCGTCCTTGGCGTGTCCTGCGCGCCGAGGTTTGGATCCGCCGTCGCCACGCCCATCTCCAACAACCGGGCCAGGTCCCTGTTCTTCGTGTCGCGATCATGTTCCGCGAGCAGGAGGGCCTCCTGCAAAACGACGATGCGCTGATCGACTGCATCGATCTCCACCGGCGCGAGCGTGCCCGCTTCCACAAGTGCCACTGTGGCCTCGCGCTGGTCGCGGGCGATCTCGAGCTGGCGCTCTTTGATCGCCACATCGCGCTGCGAATAGCTCAGCTCGTAGAACCCGGCCAGCACCTCGAGCACCGCGGCCGACGCGGTCTGCTCCAGTTGGATCTGTGCCAGCTCGAGTCGCTCGCGCGCGATGTTCTCCGGCGCGAGGTTCACGTCACGGCCAAACCCGCGCAGTACGGGCTGTCGCAGCGTGAGGTTCAGGTGCTCCTGCCAGTTGGGGCCGATGGTCTGGGTCTGGCGCGTGCCGCCAAACTCGATCGGTTGCACCGCCCTGAACCGCGCGGCGTCGGTCTGGATGCTGACATCCGAGCCCCAGGGCAGGCGCCAGGAAACGCTGGCGTTGGCCTGGTAGAGGTCGGACTCGCGGATGCCGCTCTCAAACAGGCCTTCGGTGGGCTCGTTGTTCGCCAGCCAGCTCGTCTCGACCCGCAGCTGCGGCACCAACAGCCCTTCCTCCGCGCGCAGGCTCGCCTGGGCCCGCCGTACCGTGATCCGCGCCTGGGCAAGCCCCGGATGCGAGGTCAGCGCGCGCTGCACCACCGCGTCCTCGGTCAGTCCCTCGGCGTGAACACTGCCGCCAAAGGCGAACAGCAGGATTCCAGTGGCCGCAGCCAGTGTGAGTCGACGTCGCACGCACCTCGTATCACCCGGCGCGTTTGCATGTGTAAAGCACTGACAGTAGGTGTGAGGCATGACTGCACTGAACCACCGCGTGTCCGCGGGCCTTCCCGCGTTCCTGTTGTTTGTTTGTCTTTCGGGTGCGGCGTCGGCCCAGGAGTGGGAGGGGGCGACGCCACTTCCGGAGGGGCGGTCGCAGAGCGCCGCGGCTCCGTTACCGGACGGGCGCTTGCTCCTCGTCGGCGGCTACGTCGGCAATGTGGAGGGCACCTCGGCGATCATCTACGACCCGATCACGGAGCGCTGGGAGGAGACGGCGCCCCTGCCCCAGGCGACGCGCGGCGCGGCTGCGTGCGTGCGGGACGGGTTGGTGTTCATCATTGGTGGCTACGCCGGCGGTCACCGCGCGGAGGTCCAGGTCTATGACCCGGACACCGCGATGTGGACGAGCCACCCCAACCTCCCACTCGCGGGGTGGGAGCTGAGCTGCGCCGTCAGTGAGGCGGGCGAGATCCACATTCTAGGCGGTGAAGGCCGGTTGACGATGCACGACATCTACAACCCGGACACCCAGATGTACCGGTCGGGCGCGGCGATTCCCGACGAGCGGCAGCAGCACGACAGCTTCACGGGCTCCGACGGCCGAATCTATGTCGTCGGTGGTGGCACCTCCGGCACCCTGGCGCCCAACACGCTGGCCTACAATCCTGACACGAACCAATGGGCCACGGTCGCGCCGATTCCGCAGCTGACCC
>CALBXO010000590.1 GCA_937890335.1 uncultured Pseudomonadota bacterium
GTCCCCGGTGCCGTTGTTCTCGGCGTCGCCGTTGTTGTCCGGCTCGGCCCCGTTGTTGTTGTCAGCACCGTTGTTGTCGTCGTCGGCGTAGCCATTGTTGTCGGCGTACTCCTCAACGGGCGCGTCCGAGCACGCGGTTACGGTGAGCAGGCTGCACGCCAGCGCCAAAATCATCCCAAAACTTCTCATCATCGGTCTCCTTCGCCATCCACGGCTTCTCGCCGCCCCGCACTCAAGGTGAGGCCTCGCGCCGGAAGCCGCTTGCGTCAGTTTGACGCAGATTGACGCAGAGCCAGGCCGGCGTGTGCACGACCGTCGGGGATCAGAAGCGATTTTGTCTCGCGATGCGACCCAGCGCCACGGCTCAATCCATGGAGCGAAGCTTCTGCTCCAGGAGCACACCGGCGACGCGCATGAAGTCTCGCTCCGTGACGATTCCAACGAGGCGGTCGTCGCGCACGACGGGCAGGCACGCCACGCCCCGTTGGCGCATGATCTCGATGGCGTCTGCTGTGGGGGTCTCTGGGGCGATGGTGATGACGTTCTTGATCATGATCTCCTTGACCGGCAGCAGCTCGTCCTTGTTGACGGCGAAGCCGCTGGCAAAGAGCTTCAGGAGGCAGCGGTGGGAGACGAGCCCGACCAGGTTCTGGTCGTCGTCCTCGACGGGCACGTGCCGGATGTGGTTCCAGTCCATCAGCGCGGCGACGAGGTCGATGAGCTCATCCTCGTGCACGGTGAAGAGGTCGGTGCTCATGATCTGGTCGACGCGCAGGTAGTTTTGCGCCCAGCCACCGCCTTCGCTGAGGCTCGCCAGCGACCAGGTGTGGACCGGCTCGCCGGTCTTCTCGCGGTCGTGGATGGCCGCAGTGATTGCGGCCATTCGCTCGCCGCGCGTGCCGTGTCCGTTGAAGTTGGCGACGGACTTGAGCATCCAGTCGGCGCCGGTCATGCCGGAGTCGACGCGGGTCTCGATGACGCTGAGGTAGCGGTCGGCGTCCTCGTCGCGCACGCCGGCGGACGACAGGCCCTTGCGCGCCAGCGGGACCAGCCGCTCGCAGATGAGGTCGCGGGCGGTCAGGCGCTCGCCCTCGATCCATTTGAACTGGGCCTCCACACCCAGGCGAGCCGCGGCGACGAAATTGCGCTTGACGTCGTCAAACTCGAGCACGTCGCGCACGTCGCCGTAGGCCTCCAACATGCCGCTCATCAGGCCGAAGAAGAACGCGGCGTTTGCGGCGGAGTCGATGGCGGTGGGTCCCGCGGGGATGACGCGGTTCTCGATTCGCAGGTGCGCCATGCCGTCGTCTCCGATGCCGTAGCAGGGGCGGTTCCAGCGGTAGATCGTGCCGTTGTGCAGGCGCAGGGCCTTGAGCGACGCTGCGCGCCCGTCGGCGATGGCGTCAAACGGGTCCTCCTCCATCTTGGTGCCCATCAGGACGCGGAACCGCCCGATGTCCTCGCGGAAAATCTCCAGGATGGACTCGCGCACCCAGCTGTTGCCGAAGCTGACGCGCGGCGGCGCCTCGCGGTGGAAATCGGCCTTGCCGCGGGTGTCGACGCTCTGTTGAAACAGCGCGATGCGCGTCTCCTTCCAGAGTCGCTTGCCGAACAGGAGCGGCGAGAAGGTGGATGCGGCCAGGACGGGCGCGGTGACAGCCTGGGCGACGTTGTAGAGCTTGGCGAACTCCTCCGGGGAGACCTGGAAGTGGACCTGGAAGCTGGTGTTGCAGGCCTCGAGCATGACGCTGTCGTGGGTGTCCTGAAACTCGTCGAGCCCCTTGATGCGGAAGGTGTGCTCGCTGCCGCGCAGCCGGGTCATGGCCTCGTTGAGGGCGAAGTACCTGGGCATGGGCGTCATGTTGTCGAGACCCAGGTCGGACTTCTGGAGCGTGGGAAGGATGCCGCACAGGACCACGTGAGTGTCGTGCTGCGCGGCGACCTGTCGGGCGCGCTCGATTCGCGTTCGCAGCTGGTCTTCGAGGACCCGCAGGCAGTCGCCGCCGAAGGTCAGCGG
This sequence comes from uncultured Pseudomonadota bacterium, assembly GCA_937890335.1. Classification (GTDB taxonomy): domain Bacteria; phylum Myxococcota_A; class Bradymonadia; order Bradymonadales; genus CALBXO01. The sequence continues at coordinate 2,018 of CALBXO010000590.1, forward strand.
GTCCGTGTTGAACTCCATGTTGAAGCGCGCGAGCTCCGTGGTGAAGTCCGGGTCCGTGATGGCGGCCAGGGTGGGCTCGGCGCTGGTGACCTTCCACGTGGAGTCGACGGTGAACATCTCCATCTCGGCGCCGATGCGCCGCACGCCGGACTCGATCATGCCCTTGTCGATCATGGTCTCGAGCGCGCGCACGTCGTTCAGGAGATCCTTTACGAACTTGCGCAGCTCCGGCCCGTCGAGCCCGCCGCGGACATCTTGTTCACCCATTGCACCCTCTTTGCGTAGAGGGACGATCGCAGCCCGGGCGCGTTGGTTCAAGAATTCTTGCCGCACCGCGTCATTGTGCCGGGCTCGACGCCAGCGTCGCGGGGTTGGGGCGAGTCGTTGACCGCTAGGTCAACCCTGCTAGACTTCGCCGTCGAACCCGTTTTCCGAGGAAATTGCCGTGCATTCCCCTCAACATCGAACTTCGTGGCTTGTTTTCTTGATCCTCTGCACCGTGACGCTGGGCGTCGCGTGCAGCGATGGCGGGCAGGACGAGTGCATTACGCGCGAGAACTGCCCTGTGGACCAGGTCTGTCGCTCCAAATCGTGCGTCCAGCCCGCCACGGACGAGACCTGCACAAGTGACGACGAGTGCATCCGCGGACAGGTCTGCACCAGCAGCCAATGCACCCCCATCGGGGACGATCCGGATGCCGGGAACAACCCGAACAACAATCCGAACAACAACCCGAACAACAACCCGAACAACAACGACCCGGACACGGGCAACAACGGCGAGCCGGACGTGCCGCTCGACGAGGTCCCGCCCGAGATCGTCTCTGTGATGCCGGCGGAGGGGATGACGGATGTCGCCGTGGACGCCGACGTGGTCATCACGTTCAGCGAGCCCGTGCGGGAGTTTGGGCTCGCCAACAAGATCGTCCTGGCGAATGTGGACACCAACCAGACCCTCCGCACGACGGCGCGCATTGCCGGCTCAGTGGTCACGCTGGACCCCGAAGAGGGCTTCGTCGAGGGCACGCCGTACCAGGTGATCGTGACGACGGAGATCAGCGACGAGGCGGGCAACACTCTGCGCGACGAGTTCCGCTGGTTCTTCTCCACCGCGGTGTCCGAGGACGCAGGTCACCGTGCGCTGGCGCTCAAATACGCGCCGGTCATCCACCAGGAGGTGGACCGGGACAACGGAGTCGCCAAATCGGACATCTTCACGAACGTGGACTTCGACGGGAACTTCAACGCCAACGACAACGTGGACACGTACTTCCGTCAGGCGCTGCAGGCGCACGCGTACTACGCGGTCATCGAGACCGGGACGCACTACTTCATCCAGTACATGTTCTATTATCCGGCGTCGTACAACTCGAACAATCAGGAGTACCACGCGCACGACATCACCGCGACGCAGGTCGTGGTAGCCAAGTTCCCCGAGGAGCGCTTTGTACTCGCGGAGACGGGCTACGGGCCGCAGGCGACCCTGTACTGGGGTTTTGCCGTGGAGGGCGAGGGAATCCAGGACCGCAACCAGGGTCAGCTCGAGCATACGTTCGGCAGGGACGAGCTGTGGCGCGGCACGCACTACCGCCAGTACAACGCCGACCAGTTCCACGGCGGCTGCCACTGGACCTGGGAGCCCCCGTTCAACGTCGTGACGCTGGCACCCTGGTGCAACCACCTGGAGGGTCAGTTCAACAACCCGGACGACAGCATCGTCTACTACCCGGGCGAGGTGGCGCAGGGCCCCCTGGACCTGGCCTGCACGCCGAACAACGACGCCGACTGCTTCCAGGATCTGGGCATCGGCTGCGTCACCGACACCTGCCGGGATGAATCGGGCGAGCGGGCGACCACGTACAAGCTCGTGGACTTCCGCTCCAACCTCTGGGTGCGTCGCGCCGCCATCTCGGGCGACGACAGGACCTTCCTGAGCAGCCGTCGGGAGTACCGCCCGCACGCATCCAGCGGACAGCGCCCCGGTTCCGGCACGCGGGTGCCCGTGGGGCTGTTCACCGAGGATGACCGCGGCCGCGGCGCCGTGCCCTTTGTGTGGAGCTCCGAGGGTTCCGTCTCCGAGGGACAGTGGTGGTTGGACCCGGCGTACACGTTCCAGGAGCGGTTCCGTTTTGGCGAGAACAACGACGAGGTGGCGGATTTCTACTGCTTCCATCCGTGGTTCAACATTGACGAACGCGGATCGGAAGGCTGTGAATAGACTGCTTGCCGGCGCGGTGCTGTTCGCGCTGTGCGCGTGCGCGACCCCGCAAGGGCGGGACCGCAACGCCGCGCCGGTGGACCCCTGCGACTGTGGGGACGAGCAGATCTGGGACAAGCCTCCGCCGGAGCCGGGCGCGTACAAGCCGGAAGACGACGCCGAGGGCGAGGACGAAGACTAGGCAATCATGGGGTTCTTCAAAAAGCTGTTCGGTCCGAAGTGGCGCAAGTGCAAGGAGCGCGGCGACCAGTACTTTGACGGGGGCGAGTGGGGACGCGCGCGCGCAGAGTTCAACGAGGCGCTGCGCGGGTTCGAGGCGGAGTCACCGGCCGATGAGGTCGAACAGGTTACCATCCGTGAGCGGCTGGCGATCGTAGACCGCAAGCTGCTGGAGATGCACCTGGCCGAGGCCGACCGCTTCGAGGAAGGGGGCATGGCGTCCCGGGCCTCTGAGCACCTGCGGACGGCGCTGGAGTTCGTGCACGACGACAAGACGCGGGAGGAGACGCTGACCCGCATCGGCGCCATCGAGGCTGGTCTCGGCGAGCCTGAGCACAAGGGGCTCGCCAAACAGGCCGGCCCCCCGCCCGCCGACTCGGACATGGACACGGAGTTCGAGAGCGAGATGGCGTTCACGGCGCTGCTCGGCGTCATGGACGAAGACCGCGCGGACATCTACGAGGCGCTTGGCGCCGACTTTCGCAGGGGCTTCATGGCGTTGATGGACGGAGATCTCGAGGCGGCGCAGGCCGTCCTGGTGCCGTTGCTCGACGCGGACCCGCAGAACCCGTGGATGCGGTTTGAGGTCGGGCGGTTGCGGCTGGCCCAAGATGACTTCGTGAAGTCGGAAGAACTCTTCCGGCAGGCAGCGGAGCTTGCGCCCGAAGCGCTGCCCATTCTGCACAGCTGGATTCAGGCGCTGTGGGGCCAAGAGGATTGGGAGCGCGCTGAACGCGTCGTCGAACAGGCCTTCGAGGTCGACGACCAGGACATCAACAACTTCCTGCTGGCCGGACAGACCTGCCTGCGCAGCGGCGAGTACGACAACGGCGTGGAGATCGTCGAGGCCGGCATCGAGGCCCACGAGCGCTCCATCAACCTGTACCGCCTGCTGGGCAAACTGCACATGGCCGCAGAGAATGCGGTGGGGGCCCAGGAGGCGTTCGAGTCGGCCCTGGGGCTACGATGGGTCTACGACTACGAGACAGGGCAGCTCCAATTTGATACGGAGTCTGCGTTCCTGGCCGCCGGCCTCTATTTGCAGACCCGAACCAACATGGCGCGCGCCGAGGAGCTGTACCGGTCCTTGCTCGCCACTGGCGATGAACAAAACAAGCCGGCGTTTCTCGCCGGCGCCGCGCAGGCGATGATCGCCCTCGGTAACGCGCACGATGCGAAAAAATTTCTTGTGGATGCGGCCTCGATGCTCGAGGAAGACGCTGAACAGCGCAAGATCGTGGAAAAATTGCTCGCGGACCTGTAGCGTTCCGCTCACTCAAAAGACGGGAGAGACACAATGGCTCAGCTTACACACGGGGGCTTCAGCCCCATCGTGGGATTCTTGCTCAACGCAGTCGGCTTGTTCCTCATCGGACAGAAGAAGAAGGCGATCATCCTGTTCATCTTCTCGTTCGTCGGTTCCTGGTGCTTCGGCCTCGGCGCGCTCTTTCTGCTCCTTGGAGCGGTGGACGCCATGAAGGTCAACGAGGCGCTCCAGGCTGGCGAGTCCGTAGACGAGCACGAGTACCGATTTGAGCTTTGGTACAAGGTTGCCAAGATTGTCGACAAGGACGCGGTGCTGGGCAAACAGATCGAGGGTTGATGAGATCGAGGCTTCTGTTTCTTATTCTCGTCCTTGGACTCACCGGTTGCGGCGAGACAACCGAGGACGAATCGGTCCCTGCGTTCAACCCGCTGCCCGATCCGGAGCCCGGCAACTGGCTGGCTTTTCGGGCGGACGCGGCGCGTACGGGACACAATCCCTCCGCTGACACCGGGCGCGCTGCGCGCGAGTTGTGGCGCCTGGATGACGTGAACACCACGGACTACGGGGCGGCCAAGGGGTCGGCCTCTGTCTATGAGGACACGCTCTATGTCGGCAGCGACGACGCCCGCTTCCAGGCCCTCAACCGCCTGACGGGCGAGGTGCTGTGGCGCAAGGACATCGAGGGGACGACACAGGGGATCCACGGGTCCCCGGCGCTGTCCGCCGACATGGTGTACATCGGCGCCTACAACGGCACGCTCTACGCCTTTGACCGTCTCACAGGTGAGCAGCAATGGAGCTACACCAAGGGGTTCCAGATTGGCGCGTCACCGCTGCTCGTGCCCGAGCATGGCCGCGTCTACAACACCCACGAGCACGCCGACACCGGCGGGGGTTGGGTGGTATCCGTAGACGCGCGCACCGGTGAGGAGGTGTGGGCGTACCGCATTCGGGCGCATCCGCACTCCAGCGTGGCCATGCACCTCGGCAAGGGCATCCTGACCGTGGGGGACAACCTGGCCAAGATGCATGGGTTCGACGCGGCAACCGGCGAGAAGATCTGGGAGGTCGACCTGCCGCAGCCCAACGACGATGGCGGCGAGTCGGACATCAAGAGCACCCCAACCGTGCTCGAAGAACAGAACCTGGTCGTCATTGGGGCTTGGTCCAAATACGTCCACGCCTACAACATCGAGGACGGCAGCGTCGCCTGGGAGTACTACGCGGGAGCGCGCATCATGAGCTCCGCCGCCTACGCACCGACGCGCAAGGCCATCTACGTCGGGTCGCTGTCGCCGGCGCGGGCGCTTCACGCGATTGACGCGACCAACGGCGAGGAGCTCTGGACGTTTCCGCTCGGCGGCTCGATCTTGAGCTCGCCCGCGGTCAGCGGTGACGAGTCTCTCGTGGTGGTCGGTAGCGGCGACGGCAATGTCTACTGCGTCGATGCGGAGACGGGCGAGCTGGTCTGGAAGCACGCAATCGGCGGGGCTGTGACCGGGTCCCCAACATTGGTCGGCGAACATGTGTACGTGACCGCCCGCGAGGGAGACCTGGTCGCCATCGAGACGGGTGCCCCATGAGGACAACAACGATTTTGATCGCGGCGCTGTCGATGTTGATCGGCTGCGGAGAGGAGAAGGAAGAGCCGCTGGGTGCGCAGAACAACTGCGTGGCCGACTGCAACGCCAACAACGGGGAGGAAGACCCGTTTGGGCCTGCAGACACGGAAGACTGGACCTCGTTCCGCAACGGGCCTCTGCGCACTGGAGTGGCGACAGGCGCCATCGTCGGGCCGGGGGTGGAGGAAGTCTGGCGTGTCGACGACCACCTGACGACCGAATATGGCGCGGCCAAGCCGTCCGGGGCGGTCTGGGAGGACATGCTCTACTACCCTGGCGACTTCGGCGACATGAAGGCGTTCAACCGCCACACTGGGGAAGAGATCTGGTCCACGCGTCTCATTGACGGCGGCAACGGCATCCACTCGTCGCCGGCGGTGACGAAGACGACGGTCCTGGTGGGCACCTATCGTGGGTACATGCACGCGCTGGATCGTGAGACCGGAGAGGAGATCTGGAAGTACCGCATCGGCAACGTCATCGGGAGCTCCCCTGTGTACGTCGAGGAGCACGGCGCCATCTATGTCAGCCACGAGACGCCGCGGGAGGAGCCGTTGGCGGGCGGTGGCTATGTGACCAAGAACGACCCGTTTACCGGCGAGGCCATCTGGGTCAGTGAGAAACTGCACCATTGGCCGCACGCGTCGGTGGCGGTAGACCCGGTCCGGAACATCGTCGCAGTGGGGGCAAACGACGGCATCTTCCACGCCTACTCCACGGAGACCGGCGAGGAGCTCTGGGCGCGTGATTTTGAGCCGGGAGATGAGTTTGATCCCGGTACAGCGGACATCAAGAGCACGGGCGCCATCAGCGCCACCCGTGGCACCATCCTCTTTGGGACCTGGGACAAAAATCTCTACGCACTCAACCTGGCGGACGGGACGACCGCCTGGGAGTTCAACACCGGGGGCCGCGTGATGGGCTCGGTGGCACTGGACGACGACGCCGGTCGCGCCTATGTGCCGTCGCTGGGTCCGGCGAACGCGGTGTTCGCCGTGGATCTCGACACGGGCGAGGAGCTCTGGAAGTTCGACGCCGGCGGCAGCGTGCTCAGCTCCCCGGCGCTGAGCGGGGACAAGAAGACACTCGTGTTCGGCTCCGGTTCTGGCTTCGTCTTCGCGGTGGACGCGGAGACTGGGAACGAGATCTGGAGGTACGAGGTGGACGGTCCAGTCACGTCGTCTCCCACACTGGTGGGCGATATGATCTACATCGCCGCCAAACAGGGCTCGCTGTACGGGTTGCGCACCTGCGATTGCCAGTAATTCTTCC